>JAFTHF010000195.1 GCA_017457545.1 Clostridia bacterium | reverse complement strand
TGTCCCCCAGGCCCACCAGATCCAGCACATAGGGGATGCGCTTGCGCATCTCCCGGGGAGTGGCGCCGATGGTACGCATGGCAAATTCCAGATTGCCCCGGACAGTCTTCTTCTCGATGAGGCGGAAGTCCTGAAAAATAACGCCCAGTGTGCGACGGAGATAGGGCACCTGCCACTTGCGGATGTTATTCATGTTGTAACCGTTCACCATAACCAGCCCGTCAGAGGCATATTCCTCCTCGGTAGCTTTATATTCGTTTTTTATTCCTAAGCTATTAAGATATTTTCCGTTTATAAGATATATGTCCTCATTACCGATCTTTGCATATACACCTGCACCGTCAATAACCTTAAAATCAGCCACGTCTACGGGTAAAATCTTGTTTTCTGACATGTAATCGTTAAATGCTGAGGCAATGGGATGTGAGGATTTTGCTTCAATAGAGCACACTTTTGAAAGAAGCTCTGTTTCTTCACTTTTTGTAATCAGCTTACGGCTGATTTTCATTTTTCCGTAGGTGAGCGTTCCGGTTTTGTCAAAAATCACAGCATCAAGCTTAGATGCGTTTTCGAGAATTTCGCTCTTTTTTATTAAAATTCCATCCCTTGCAAGCTCACCCTCGCTGATAACCGTTGCAAGGGGCGTTGCAAGACCGAGGGCGCAGGGGCAGGCAACCACCAAAACTGTAATAAACGCACCGACTGCGGAGGAGATACCAAGTCCTATGGCAAGATGAATAATAAATGAAAGAATTGCAATAGCTGTTACTGTAGGAACAAAGTAAAGGCATATTTTGTCAGCCACCTTTGCAATGGGAGCCTTAGTGGCAGATGCCTCTAATACAAGGTGTACAATTTCCGATACGGTAGAGTTTTTTCCTACCCGTTCTGCTAAATATTCCACATATCCGTTAGTATTTACAGTTCCTGCAAGGACGGTATCGCCCTCCTTTTTTAAGGCAGGCTTGCTTTCTCCAGTTATAAATGCTTCATCAATATGTGCGTTTCCTGATATTATTTTTCCGTCAACGGCAATCTTTTCGCCGGGGTGACATACAAGAATATCACCCTCGCTGATTTCATCAAGGGCTACCTTTTCTATGTTATCCCCACGCTTGATATATGCGTAGGTTGGTGTAATCTGGACAAGGGAGGAAATCGCATTTTTCGTCCTTGATTTACTTGATTTATCTATAAATCTGCCAAGCTTTACAAAGTAAATAACAATTGCACAGGATTCAAAGTATACCTCCTTTACCTCCGATACAGCACCCACAATAACAAGAACAGAAATTGTAACACTATATATAAATGCAGAGAAAATTCCAAGAGTAACCAAGGAATCCATGTTAGGAGACAGGTGGATTATGTTTTTTATTCCGCTTTTTATAATGTCATATCCGTATATAAGGAACGGAATAACTAATATAAAGGAAATTAAATAGAACCAAAGGGGACTTTTATGCATATTGAGAAAGGCAGGCACGGGCAAGCCAATCATATGCCCCATAGACACATAAAGCATTAAAATCGCCAGGGACGTGTAGATTAAAAACAGCTTTTTAGAGTCCTTTACATCCTTATCCTCGGTTTTTGAATACTCTCCGATGCTTTCAAACCCTGCATTTTCAACGTATTTAGCAAGGGTATCCATATCCACAATGCCTTCGTCATATTCAATAGATGCGCTTGCCATAACAAGATTAACGTTTGCATTTATAATGCCCTTTTGCTTGTTCAGATATTTCTGTAATCCACCGGAGCAGGCAGAGCAGCTCATACCTCCGATTCGTAATACAATCTTTTTCATTTTACCTCCTTTTCCAAGGATAAACACTTTTTTTCTAAAGTATATTTTACCAAAATTGTTCTTTTTAGTCAATAGAGGTTATACAAAAAAATCCAAAAAGTTAGTTTCTGCTAACCTACAAAAATAATAAAAAACTTGTCTAATACCCTTTGACATTTAAGTAGGGTTGTGATATACTAATATATGTTGTTATATTTTAAATAAAAAATATTTTAGGAGATTTACATGGACATCTTAAAGGGAAACGTTATTATAAGTCAGTCAGGTGGACCTACCGCCGCAATTAACGCAACCCTCTCAGGAGTTATTCGTGGTTGTCTTGAGTGTGAAGATAAAATCACTACTATTTACGGGGCAAAAAACGGTGTTGAGGGCCTTTTAAGAGAGGATATAGTAGATCTTTCATCATTTTTTAAGGGTAATGAGGACAAGCTAAGTCTTTTGGAATCTACTCCTGCCAGTGCTCTTGGCTCATGCAGACTTCGTTTGCCAACACCCGAAAAGGATAGAGAAATATACGATAAGCTTTTTGCTATTCTTAATAAGCTTAATATTAAATATTTCTTCTACATCGGTGGTAACGATTCTATGGATACTGATAATAAGCTTCATAGCTTTGCCGTATCAAACGGACAGAATATTAAGTTTATCGGTGTTCCGAAGACTATAGATAATGACCTTGTATGCACAGACCATACTCCCGGCTATGGCTCAGCTGCTAAGTATATTGCTACATCTATGGAGGAAATCCTTCGAGACTGTGGTGTTTACACTGTAAAGTCTGTTACAGTTGTTGAGATTATGGGACGTGATGCCGGTTGGCTCACCCTTGCATCATCCTTGGCAGGTATGCACAACGGTAAGGAGGTTGACCTTATTTACTTACCCGAAAAGACCTTTAGCATAGAGGAGTTTATCGAATCTGTAAAGAAAAAGCTTGAGGATCATCCCGATGTTGGCGTT
>JAFTHF010000194.1 GCA_017457545.1 Clostridia bacterium | reverse complement strand
TCTCGGCGAAGTCGGCTTGGCTCAACCCCAAATATTCTCTTATACTCTTGATTAGCTTTTGCATTTTGTGCCTCCGCTTCATATAACAAGTATTATTATTTCCATTATACCAAATGTTATATCGCCTGTCAATAATTATTATATTCTTTTATGTAAACTTTTTTATAAAACAACGGCGGAAGGAAAGAAATATATCAGTTCTCCCTTGAACTTTCAGCGGTTTTGTGGTATAATGATGTCAACAACTTAATCCGTTGCGGCGGATTTGGCGGATATAATGTGGCTTGCCACGGGGGTTCGAATCCCTCTTCCTGCGCCATAAGCCCCGAATTTTCGGGGCTTTTTTAGAACAGATAGGAGGTCTATTATGGGCATTTTAAGAACAATTTTCCATATTGCTACATTAGGAATCGTAGATAGTAACGAGGAAGTAAAGCGAAAAAACAATCCTTGTATATTTACCAGTACCTTAACTAAAGAGGATTTTTCTGAAATAGCTATTAATATTGCCAAGCCTATAAAAAGACTGACTGTATCTGTACATGATGAATTTGTTGAGGGAACGGTTCGCACAACCAGTGGTATAAACACATGGACCTTCACGCTTGATTTTAATGATTATGGTAAGGTGACGGGTAATTATTGGGTTAGATATTGTGAAAATTCCGATTCGCAGATTCCTAAAAGTTATGCTGAACAACTAAAAAAGGCAATTATTGAACACAAACAAATTCGATAACATTCGCGAAATTGCCCTCCTCTGTCCCAGTAAGACAGGGCGGCGGACTTGGTATCTTTCAAGTGTTCAATCGTTCCAAGAATAAATTTACAAAAAATATTGTTTTATGCCCTAAATAGTGATATAATTTTAGTGTTAGAAGCGCACAACACACAAATTGCTTTTAGTGAGGTGGACCATGGGAATAATCGGTTCAATATTTAAGCATACTGTGGGCAAAGCAATTGGACACACCGTTGGATATGCCGCCGCAGATGTTGGTATAAAAGCTTGCGATGCAGCAAGTAAAAAGTTGAAGGAAACAAGTGAGAAAAAGGTAGACACATTTTTTGATGGCGCCGCAGACGGACACTCTCGTTTAATTGTAGGTCAAAAGCCTTATACTTTCAAAGAATCTTTTCAAATTTTTGACGAGCGTGAAAATGTGAAATATGTTGTCAAAGGCAAATTAGTTTCGGCAACTCACGATTTAACCGTATATGATGCGAGTGGAAAAATCAAATTAGGTAGAGTTAAAGAAAAATTAGTATCGTGGCGTTCTCCGTTTTCAATGGAAGCTCATCCTCAAGATTTTGTCATTGAAATGGGTGGCAAAAAGCTCGGAAAGATGAAATCTCGCTTTTCTTTCGGCAAACGCAAATTTAAATTTACTTTTAATAATTGGACGTTGGAAGGTAATATTTTTGGATTAAAATATAAAGTCTTAGATGGCAAAGAAAAGGTAATGGAAGTTAGCGAAAAGGTATGGACTATTGGCGATGTCTATTATCTTGACATTACTAATCCTGATAATGAGCTTTTGTGTATTTTAATTCTTTTAGCAATTGATTCTTCTCACACATTAAAGTCGAGTGACAACAAGCGTACCATGAGAAGAAAAACTCGTCGATTGAGACATTGGATTTAAGGAGCAACCATTGTGGTAAAAATTATAACATACATAAAAAAAGATAACGGCTTCACCAGAAATGGCGGTAAAGACGATACCAACAAGAAAATTATTATTAACGCTGAAGAAGAAATCGAAGAATATCTTCAAAATGGTTGGGAGATGATTTCTTCAAATGCAACTCCATATGTCGCAGGAGCACTTACCGGGGTAACAACATTTACAGAATTGGTAGTTATCTTTAGAAAAAACGATTAACTTTAATAGCAAAACCCCCGAACAGCATCGTCTTTGATGCCATTCGGGGACTTGTTTTTATTTCTCAGTAAACAGGAGTATCGTATTCATGTGCCACGTTGATATAGCAATCCGCGATTCTCACAGTATCTATTGGATAATGGTTACTCAGCACGAGTGCTACCTTTTTACTTTACAAAACTATTGCAATCGGGCTTACATCGTGATACAATAGCCTTATATTAATTTAGGAGGGACGTATGGATAAAAAAGAGCTATTTGCCAAGCTGAAGCTTTGTGGCTCCATGGCGATTTTCGGCAGTATCGGTATTTTTGTTAAATATCTTACACTCCCCTCGGGATTTTTGGTATTTTTAAGGGCTTCTATCGGTGTTTTATTCCTTTTGCCCTTTGTTATTTTCGGTAAAAACAAATTCAATTTTGAAAGCATTAAGAAAAATCTTGTACCACTTATTCTTTCCGGCGCTTGTCTTGGTGCAAACTGGGTGCTTCTTTTTGAAGCATACAAATATACAGACGTTTCAATAGCTACTCTTTGCTATTACCTTGCCCCTGTGTTTATAGTTTTGCTTTCTCCCCTTATTTTAAAGGAAAGGCTGAATCTGCAAAAGGTAGTCGGCATTGTCCTTGCCTTATCCGGCATGGTCCTTGTTTCCGGAGTGATATCCGGCGCTGAGGGTGGTAGCCTTATAGGTGTAATTCTCGGCATCGGCGCAGCCCTTCTCTATGCCACCGTAGTCTTTATAAACAAGAAAATCAAGGACGTTTCTGCCTATGACAGAACTATTACTCAGTTTGCCATAAGTATGATAATTACGCTACCGTATACGCTTTTTACGGAAACAGTCACCAAGGAAATGTTTAAATTCCCTGCTATTTTACTTATTCTCGCTGTGGGAATTATCCACACAGGTGTGGCTTATGTAATGTATTTCTCCTCTCTTAAGGACGTTAAGGCCCACACCGCCGCTATTTTCAGCTACGTTGACCCCATTCTTGCATTGATTCTTGCCTTTGCTATCCTGGGTGAGCGCCTAGGCGCACTTGAAATTGTAGGCGCAATCCTAGTCCTAAGTGGCGCATTTCTTTCGGAAATCAAGCTAAAGCACTCTAAATAAGCAAAAACCACGGACACGTGTCCGTGGTTTTTTGTGTATTCATTAAAGGCTGTATTCCTTTTTGTAGCGCAGGGAAATTGTGTTATCCTTGTTAAACTCTACGGGCAGCCAGACATATGAGCTTTTTAAGAAATTTTCCGTATTATGCCTTTCCAGCATTATAATCTGTGTGTCCGTACCAACTACCGAAAAAGCGTTGGAGCCTTGAGTATTAAAGGTGGTATGTGTAAAATCATCTACACAGGGGTCCCCTATTTCCTCCCATTCGTCAAGCAAGCATCTTGTTCTGAAGGCCCTTGCTTGATTTGTTTGCCAACCTGTAAGCCCCGATGTTACAATGTAGTAATATCCGTTTTTAAAGACTACCACAGGCGCCTCTCGCCAAGGGGCAGAGTCTATTCTTTTATAGGTATCTGTAAAGGACAAATAGTCATCACTCAGCTTAACCACATACAAGCATCTGTCCTCTTCTATTTCCTTTGTATGTCGGTCATAAATCAAATAGGCGCTTCCGTCTGTATCCTTATAGACTGTCATATCACGCACCCAGCCACGATTATCAATAGGTCGTGAAAAGCCAAGCCACTTATATTTTCCGTTAACGCTGTCGCAAATGGCAAGTCCCATATCGCACTCGCCAACACCTGTGCCGTGATTGCCGGGATACTTTACAAAATGACACCACAACACATACTTGCCTGTTTTGTCATTGTAGATTATTTTAGGTCTTTCAAATCGGAGAGGAGCAAAAAGCTCACTTTGGGGTTCGGTGCTGACCTCTAAAATTACGCCCTCATATTTCCAATTCATAAGGTCGGCTGACTCATACATTACAACGCCCATATCCGTCATTTGCCCCCCATTGGGACCGCCGTCCATAGGCAAGGGGCGAAACGCCATACCGTACCAGTGATATTTTCCCTCTGCGTATATAATTCCACCGTCACTTGCGTTGATAATATTCCCGTCCGTATCGTGCCAATCTATAAATTCGTTTATCTCACCGTGCAAAAATGATTTCATACTTAGCTCCTTAAGGCAGTCTTATAAATTTATTTTACACCCGACCCACATAAAAAGCAAGACTAACCCCTGTTTTTTATAAAAAGGGTGGAAAAGTATTAAAAAACACTCCGTCGGGGATTAGTGTCAAAATCAGACTATTTACAAAATTTTTAAGCTATGGTATAATATAATAAAATATTTCTTAAGGAGGTAAAAATGGATACCACCCCATTAAAAAGAAGTGATAAGCTAAAGATCACTCTTAAAATTCTTACCGTTCTCTCTCTGATTTTGTACATTCTATCCCTTTTCATAGATGAGCTATCCCTGACATTTTTCAAAATGGCTGTGGGCCTTGACTATTATCTCTCTTATCAGCTTTATACCAATTACGGAATCCTTTTTCCGATTTTCGCATCAGCTTTGCTGCTTGTTTTCATTAATAAGGGAGATAAACGAAAGCATATCCTTCATTACATGTTGATAATAGGCATTTTCGCCCTGCATTCCCTTTCCGTACAAAGCTATTCGGCACAAGGCCTTGAGTTTTTAAATATATTGAACAATGTATTGACTATTGTTGCATTCGTTTCCTCTTTTATACTTATTGTGCCTGTACAAAGAATAAGGGATAGCAAGGTACCTTATATTATTTTTGCCGTAGCAAATTCACTTGCGCTTGTTGTCAGCCTTACCTTATACACAATTATATATTTTAAGTTCTCGCCCAAGCTCAAGGTGAATCTCACCCCTCAGGAGCTCTTTATATGTATCTACTATGCACTTGCCCAGATAAGTCGGGTATTCGCCCACATAGGCTCAGCCCTTTTTGTTGCGGCAGTAACAGGCTTTGGCTTTGTACATCAGCCCCCCTTACAGTCTGATACCTGCACAGAGGATACAATCAAGATGTACGTTAGTGACAATTGCCTACAGGACGGAAAGGAGGCAGCACATGAATAAAATATATACTCCGATTCCTATATCCAAAAGAATAGCGCCTCTTTGTCTATCTATAGCATCCATTATATTATGCTTTGTTACCCTATTCCTCTTTACAGAGTATGTTAGCGATGTTTGCGCCTTATCCACTATTCTCTTAGCCTGTGCAGTACATATAATATTGACAAAAAACGAAAGAATGCCCCCATCCTCCCCATCCTTGCTTGCAATAGCATTAGGCATTCAGGCTATAGCCTTCTTCGTAATCGAAAATTATATGCTTATAGCTGCAAGAATAATTGTAGTCCTTGCCACCGCCCTTGTAGCATATTCTCTCTTAACGTGCAAGGCAAGAAAGGGAGCGTTAATAGCTTATATAGTAGCATCAGCTGCTTCCTATCTATACGGTATTCTCTATGCAGTTATTGCATCATATTACTATGCGATTTTGTCTGCCTCTGTTTTTGCTACCTTGGCTATTTCCGCTTTTCTTATAGCTTGTAACCTGTCGCCCGTTGCTGTGGCTGATAAAGAGGACGAAAATGAGCCTCAGCCCGATAATGCAGCTTGCACTGAGCCAACCCAAGATGTAATAGCACGCAAAAGAAGAACAAAGAAAATCATTATAATTATATGCTCTGTAATTCTTGGCATACTTATCTTCTTTTTCGCTATACGTCCACTTGTTTCCTTAGCCACAGGCAATTACAGGGTGTATATAAATACGTATAAGATTAAGAATTTCGAGGTGCCGGACGGAACTACGGAAATAAAGGACGGAGCTTTTCTTTATTGCTCCTCTCTTAAAACCATAACCATTCCAAAAAGCGTTACCAAGATACATGAATATGCCTTTGAGGGCTGTAGATTTGAAAGCTTTAATATCCATGCAGATGCAACCTGCGCCACCGAAAAGGTGCAATTCTCGACGAATACCCTAAGAGTATTCGGTGACGGTGATTCCAAGGTTCAAATGCGCGCATTTAACGGTCTTTCCTCTTGTGCTAATATCATATTTGAAGAGGGTGTGTCAAAAATTGATATAGACCTGTTTGATGAAATCCGCTATGTAGAGAAGATACAACTTCCTTCCACCCTTAAGGAGCTTTCCGGTCTAGCTTTTTCCGGTGTTAATATAGGAATAGGAAAGCTGATAGTTCATGCAGATGCCACAGCTGCCACAAAGCAACTTGCCTGCAAGGTAAATAATCTGATAATTACCGGAGACGGAGATTCTACTGTCAAAACAAACGCATTCCAATCACTTTCCTATCTTGAAACCATAACTATAGGTAAGGGTGTTAAGGATGTTGGCTCATTCATTGTGCCGCCCTCTACGCTTTTACCAATGGGTGGTCTTACAGTGTATGTTTCCAAGGATGTAAAGGATTTTTCACGCAATGCCTTTTCAGATCCAAGCGCATATACATCTCAAAGCGTACACATTTCCCGAGTTTACTATGAAGGAAATTTCTACGATTGGGAGGCTGTTTACAACCACGATTATGTAGGCAGATACGAAAATACTACCTTCAATTACGAGCTACAATATTAAATAAAATTTAATAAAACAAAGACACTCCGTCGGCTTTTTGCCGACGGAGTGCTTTTTGGAGATTTTTTGTGAACAAGATTTATCTGAGCTTTGGAAACTCTATGTAGCTTACGCTACGTGATTAACTGATTTTAATGATTTGAATTACAGCCTTATGCTCTGCAGAGCAATTCATGGCGAAGGTGATTCATGAGTTTTTTACTCAAATCATGCAACCGAAATGCTGCAATTCCTTGCCGTTTTTAACGACTTATTTAAAATATCTCTTAAGAAGACCCTCAAATGCCTTGCCGTGGCGAGCCTCATCTCTTGCCATTTCATGAACTGTATCATGGATAGCATCAAGGTTAAGCTCCTTAGCTCTCTTTGCAAGGTCAAACTTGCCTGCTGTTGCGCCGTTTTCAGCGTCAACTCTCATTTCAAGATTCTTCTTTGTTGAGTCTGTTACTACCTCACCGAGAAGCTCTGCAAACTTTGCAGCATGCTCTGCCTCTTCCCAAGCTGCCTTTTCCCAGTAAAGACCGATTTCGGGATAGCCTTCTCTGTGAGCTACTCTAGCCATTGCGAGATACATACCAACCTCTGTGCATTCGCCCATATAGTTAGCACGAAGATCCTCAATAATATCCTCTCTTGCGCCCTGAGCAACGCCTACAACGTGCTCTGCCGCCCAAACCTTACCCTCTGCCTGAAGATTAAACTTCTCCCCAGGAACCTTGCACTGAGGGCATCTCTCGGGTGCGCTGTCTCCTTCGTGAACATATCCGCATACTGAACATACATACTTTGCCATAATAATTTACTCCTTTTATATTACATAATTTTTTATTTTGTTTTTTTACATTCTGCACACACGCCGTAAAGGACTGTGCGATGCTTTTCAATTGTGAAGCCTTGCTCCCTTACTGACTTAAAGTTCTGCTCTTCCTCATTGAAGTCATAAATCATACCGCAGCGCTTACACACAAAGTGTGTGTGGGGAATTACATATCCGTCATAGTAAATGCTTCTGTTTTCCGTCTCTACGGTAATGATTTCTCCGTCCTCTACCAGCTTACCTAAGTTTCTGTAAACGGTACCAAGACTTATATTCGGAATTTTCAACCTTACGGCATCATAGATTTCTACCGCATTGAAGTGAGCACGCCTTGAACGCAGGAAGGAAAGAATCTCTTCACGCTGATGCGTGTTTCTCATGTTTGGTCTCCTTATCAGTAATAATTCCTATTACTATATTAGCAGAAGAAAATCATTTTGTCAATACCTTTTTTCAAAAAAATTAAAAAAATTTTTGAAAAAATAAAAATCGGCTGCTCCACCACGTGAAACAACCGGTTTTCTTCCTTAATTATATATAGTTATTCCTTACATTCGTCCCCGTCACAGCACATTTTCTTGTCAGAACGGGCAGAAACAAGCTTGACTATGGCTAAAGCACCCACAATTGCCAAGCCCATAGCTGCTACTATATCGCAAAGCAGCATATCCATCTCCTTTTTACAGATGTAACACCCTCTTTTGCTGCCTGTATAGCCCCCAAAAGCCATGTTTTTGGCGATTTTTCCTCTTTGACCGTTAGTAACCTTGATGCAGGACATAAAGCCTAATTTAATATGAGTACGCTCCGGAGAGGAACGAAAATTTTCTATCATTTCAATCATATATATACTCCTTTTATTATATTTTTACCGACAGATAAGTATTTAATACTATTAATTCCTTTCCGAATTGACATATAGCTTACATTTCTTCCATTTATTTCCATTTTATATCAGCGCAAAAAGACAATATTTACGGTCGGGAAATGGTAAAATAGGGTCGGAAATGAAAAATACAGGGGTTACCCGAAGAAAAGGCAAAATGCCAAAGGAGGAATATGAAAATTTACTATCAGAAGGCGCCCGAGGAAAAGGGTGACGTAATCTTCTCTATCGAAACAAGGAAAATCAGCGCAAATCCAAATCAGCCACGCAAGATATTCAGCGATGATGCAATAATCAAGCTGGCAGACAGTATTCGTCAGTACGGAATGATTCAGCCTATTACTGTACGCAAAATCGGTGAAGAATTTGAACTTGTATCCGGCGAAAGACGTCTGAGGGCTGCAAAGGAGCTTGGAATGGACTATGTTCCTTGTATTATAATGGATATAAACGAGGAAAAATCTGCGGAAATTTCAATAATCGAAAATTTAATTCGTGAGGACCTCAATATTTTTGAGCAAGCCCATGCAATAGAAACATTAATTGATACATACAACCTTACCCAAGAGGAAATCGCACAAAAATTAAGCAACAGTCAGTCCTTTATAGCGAACAAGCTGCGGCTTCTTCGCCTGTCAAGCTCCGAAAGGGAGAAAATTCTTAAAAACAACCTTACAGAACGCCACGCAAGGGCCTTACTAAGAGTATATGATACTACCCTACGTGAAAAACTTCTTGACCAAATCATTGAAGAAGGCTTAAATGTGGGAAAAACAGAGGATTTAATCGAAAAAATCGTTATAAAAGATGAAAATCATTCAACAAGACGAAGAAATTCATATAAAGACGTGCGTTCCTTCTATTCCGCTATCGATCGAGCAATTGAAAACGTAAAAAACTCCGGTGTCAATATAAAAAGCAGACGTGTTGAAAACGATGACTATGTGGAGCTTACAATTTTAGTTCCAAAGGATAAAGCTCTTATTGAAGCATAATGTTTCACGTGAAACAAAAAATTATTATACAAATTGCAATTGTTTCACGTGAAACAATTCGCAAATTATGACATTTTTCGATTTTTAAAAAAGTTATCCACAAAGTTTTCCACGGGGGTAACCAAACGGTTGTTGAAAACCGTAATACACATCGCAATATGCCAAAAACCCTTGATTTTATTGGGTTTTTGGCGTTTTTTATTAATTTTTAGAGCTTAAATCATCAAGTATATTCTGTATGTAAATTGAGCTAAAAGATTTAGGGTGTGGAAAACTTTCGGGTTTTATAAAACAAAATGTGACATATTTCGATAAGTAAAACTTCACATTAAAATTTGTATGCTTTGTTTCACGTGAAACAATTTTAATGCAAAAATTTCACAACGTTTCACGTGAAACAAAATATTTTTGAAATTTACATATTTGGTATTGATTTAATTGACTAAATATGATATACTTTTATTACAAAAATTTATAATAAGGTTGGTAAAACGATGTCTTATGTTATCTCTTTCGCCAACCAAAAAGGTGGCGTAGGTAAAACTACTTCCGCAGTAAATGTTGCTACATATTTAGCTGTTTTAAAGAAAAACGTGCTTTTAATAGATTTAGACCCCCAGGGAAGTGCTACAAGTGGCGTTGGTGTGAAAAAAAGCACGGCTACTTACACCTCATATGAGGTTTTAATCGGTGAATGTGATATTATTGACGCAATAATTCCCACATCATACAAAAATTTGTCCGTTATTGCATCAAATGTATCTCTGGCAGCAGCAGATTTTGAGCTAATATCTGAAAAAGAGAGAGAATATTTTCTTAAGGAGCAACTAGACAAGCTTAAAAAAGACGGAAGATATGACTACATTATTATAGATTGCCCACCGTCCCTAGGAATTACCACAATCAATGCGCTTACTGCAAGTAACGGCATAATTTTGCCCATACAGTGCGAATATTACGCACTTGAGGGCTTATCTCAGCTTATGTCTACTATAAAACGTATTAAAAATAACTATAATCCCAAACTTTTTGTAGTGGGAATTCTTGTTACTATGTTTAATTCACGTTTAAAGCTGTCAAATCAGGTGTATGCAGAGCTGAAAAAGTATTATGATGAGAAGCTTTTCAGAACAAAAATTTCAAGAAGCGTTGCTTTAAGTGAGGCGCCAAGCTACGGTGAGCCTATCTATTATTACGCACGTTATTCAAAGGGAAGCCTTGAATACGAGGACGTAGCGAAAGAAATTTTAGAAAGAACAGAATTATTTTAAGAGGAGGTTTAAAATATGGCACTTAAAAGAGGTCTTGGCAAGGGACTTGAGTCCATTTTTGCCGACAATTACAGCCCGGTTGAAAAGGTTGCAGCCGTTTCAGCTAAAAAAGATGGTGTAAGTACCATAAGAATCTCGGAAATCGAGCCTAAGAACGATCAACCGAGAAAATATTTTGATGAGGAATCCTTAGAGCAGCTTTCTGCATCTATTTCAGAGCATGGATTACTTCAGCCTATTATCGTTCGTGAGAGTGTAGGCGGTTTTTATCAGATAATTGCAGGTGAGCGCCGTTGGAGAGCATCCAAAATGGCAGGTCTTACCGAAATCCCCGCAATTGTTATGGAGGCCGATGAGCTTAAGGCAGCCGAAATCGCAATTATTGAGAATGTACAGAGAGATAACCTTAACGCATACGAAGAGGCACAGGCTTATGCCTCACTTATGAACGAATTCAGCCTTACTCAGGAGGAGGTTGCCGCTAAGGTAAACAAGTCAAGAAGCGCAATTGCCAACACCATGCGTCTTCTCGATCTTCCCGATGAGGTTTTGGAGCTTCTCAGATCCGGAGATATCTCTGCCGGCCACGCAAGAGCATTGCTCGGCCTTAAGGACAAGGAAATAATTGTTGATACAGCCCACAAAATCCTTATCCGTTCCCTTTCTGTACGTGATACAGAATCACTTGTTAAGAAACTTAACAAAATTTACGAGGCTTCTCTTAAGGGCGAGGACGAGGATACAGTTGACGAGGAGCTAGTTGTTGACTATATCAAGGATTTAGAGAGAAAGGCAATGACACTTACAGGTAAGCAGATTAAAATTCAGAATAAGGGTAAGTGCCGTATGGTACAGATTGAGTACGTTGACAACGAGGACCTTGAAGACATTCTTGTTAAGCTTTGCGGTAATAAAATTACCGAGGAGTAAGATATGCTTTTATTTGATAACACAGCGTCCCTTGGCGGACTTATATCCCTTAAGGCGGCGATTTATTCTATTGCAGCAGGCGTATTTCTTGCAATTTTTGCCTACTGGTTCTTACAGAATGTAGTCGGAAAGCTTGTTCGCAGAATTGCAAAAAGGGCAGTCGGCGAGGAAAACGCAAAGACTCTTGATGAGCTTAGCCGCAATAATTGGCTATACAGATATCTTTTAAGGGATAATTCAACCTTAAGACGTCTTATTTCCTGTGTAGGCGACACTCTTCCAAGAATAACAGATATAAAAGAGGGCTCCGTTCTTGATGCTATAGCTGAAGAAAACAAGTCTGAGGACAAGGACGAGGTTAAGGCTACACTTGTAGAAGCCCAGCCTGAAAAAAAGAACCCCTTTAAAAAGCAGCCCCCTGCCGATTTTACAAGGGCGAAATTCTATTGCACAGAGGAAAACGCAAAGAAGGCACTCCACCGTTATCCCAAGAAGGTAAGCTTCTTATGGGTAGTGCTTGCCTTTGTTCTGGCAGTAGTAATTGCCGTTGCAGCAGCATATTTCCTCCCCATAATACTTGGTCTTTTCAATAAATAACCAAAAGCCTCCCTTTACACAAGGGAGGCTTTGAATGCGTACAATCTTAGGAGCAGGAGCTTTGCCCTGCACCCTTGTGATATAAAGCCGAAACCGATAATAAGCAGAACGATAAATAAGAATTTGACGAGGTAACAAATGACTGAAAAAGAAAAAGCCGCGGCGGGTTATCTATACAACGCCAATTATGACGAAGAATTACTGAACGAAATAGGCAGATGCAATGATTTGTGCCATAGGTTTAATCAAATAGCACCTTCAAACCGCCAAGCGCAGAGTGAGATTTTGAAGCAAATTTTTGGTTCTATGGGAGAACAGGTTACGGTCAATACACCGTTTTGGTGTGATTATGGATATAACACCTCTGTAGGCAATTATTTCTTTGCAAATCATAATTGTCAGATCTTAGACGGTGGGAAGGTTTGCTTTGGTAATCTCGTTTTTATTGCACCCAATTGCTTGTTCACAACAGAAGAGCATGCCTTAGATGCTG
>JAFTHF010000193.1 GCA_017457545.1 Clostridia bacterium | reverse complement strand
TTTGACGGTGAGGAATGGGCTAAGTTTGCTTACGATTGCGGTATGAAATATGTAGTTATTACAACTAAGCATCACGATGGCTTTGCTCTTTTTAGGTCAGAGGTGGACAACTACAACTGCTATGACTTTTCTCCCTTTAAGAGAGATATCATAAAGGAGCTTTCCGATGCGTGTCGCAAGTATGGGCTTAAGTTCGGTATCTACTACTCACAGGACATTGACTGGCACGAAAAGCACGGTGGCGGATATAATACTGATCCCCGTGGCAGCGCAGGCATCACTTGGGAAAATTCCTGGGATTTTCCCAACAAAGAGGAGAAAAATTTTGATATTGCATTCAGAAAGAAGATTCTTCCTCAGATTGAAGAAATAATGACAAAATACGGCGAGATTTCTCTTGCCTGGTTTGATATGCCGCTTACCCTTTCTCCTGAGCAGAGTGAGGAGATTTATCAGCTTGTTAAAAAGCATCAGCCAAGCTGTCTTATAAACTCCCGTCTTGGAAACGGTAAGTATGACTATGTTTCCTTGGGAGATAACGAAATTCCCGAAAGCTTTGAGGAGGAGAGCAAGGAAATCGACTTTAACTCCATTGAAGGCTTTAAGCCCTCACCCTATGGCTTTTACGAATCTGCCTGCACTCTTAATAATTCCTGGGGTTATTGCGCCTGGGCCAGAAGCTTCAAAAGCTCTAAAATGCTTTACGAAAACAAGAAACGTCTGAATGCTCTTGGCATAAACTACCTTATCAATATCGGCCCTGACCACCTTGGCAGATTTCCTCTTGAGGCACAGAGGGTGCTTAAGGGAGTTGTGGAGCTTGAAAAGGAAGACAAGTAATTTTTCGGGAGAAGCATATGAAGAAAATAAATTTTAATAAGGGCTGGCTTTTTAGTCTGAACGGTGAAAAGGAAATATCTGTGGATATTCCAAACGATTTTTCCATAAACAGAGAAAGACTTGCTAATGCTCCGTCTGCCTTGCACGGTGGATTCTTTCAGGGTGGATACGGAAAATATGAAAAGCGCTTTACCCCTAAGAAGAATAAAAAATATGTTCTTATGTGCGATGGCTCCTTTGGTATTACAGAGGTGCTTATTAACGAAAATCTTGTTTGCATAAACAAGTACGGCTATAACACCTTTACAGCTGACCTTACAGATTATATTCGATATGGGTGCGAAAACCTTATTACTGTTAAGGTGAACAATAAGTGGCAGCCTAATGCACGATGGTACACAGGCTCCGGTCTTTACAGAGATGTGTTTCTTTGTGAAAGCGATTCCTCATATCTCGACCCATACGGTATATTCGTTTATACTGAGCATATTATTGATAAAACTGCCTATATGGGTGGCGAAATCCGATATTTCTCTGAAAAAAACGGGGAGGGCGTGGTTGAATTTGATATATTTGAGGACAGAAAGGCTACCCCTGTATACTCATTTAAGAAAAGAATATTTGCCGAGGCTGGCGAAAATAAAGAAACTATAAAATTTCAGCTTGAAAATGCTAAGCTTTGGAGTTTGAAAAGCCCTCAGCTATACAGCATTAAGGCTACACTTTCAATAAACGGAAGCAGAGATACCGATACTTCTGTCTTCGGTGTGCGAACTATTATTGCCGATGCAAAAAGAGGTCTTCTTTTAAACGGTGATAGCATTAAGCTTTTAGGTGGCTGTATACATCACGATAACGGTCCTGTGGGCACTTGCTCCTATGCGGAATCGGAATACAGACGCATTGCAAGGCTTAAGGCAGCAGGCTTTAATGCTGTAAGGCTTTCCCACAATCCACAGTCTCAAAATCTCTACGATGCGTGTGACAGACTCGGTATGCTTGTAATAGATGAGCTGTTTGATTATTGGACTGATGGTAAGCAAAATGACGATATGCATATGTTTTTTGACGACAATTACATAAAATGGACTACCCAGATTGTACGTCGTAACAGATGCCATCCATCAATTATTATGTGGAGCACAGGAAATGAAATTCCACAGAAAACAGGCCGTGGCTACGGCTACAGAATTGCAAGAAATATTGCTGATACTATAAGGGATAATGATATATCCCGTCCTCTTACCCACGGCTTTTGCAGCTTTTACAATCATAAGGAGGATATAGACAAGGAAAGAGCTACTGAGGAGCTTTCCTCCGATAAAATGGACTTTTATGCCGACAGAATAAGCTATATTGGCGACACCGTGGACATTTTAGGCTATAACTACCTTGAAAAAAGACTGCCAAAGGACCTTTTAAGATTTCCGAACAAGCTGTTTGCTAATACGGAGACCTTCCCCTTGTGTGCCTACACAACCTTTGCTCAGTATAAAAACGAGCCACGTATCTTAGGAGATTTTGTGTGGACAGCCTGGGACTACTTTGGCGAAACGGGAATCGGACATATAAATTACCATTATCCAAGGGAAGATGACCTTTTGGCAGACAGATATCCAAACCACATTGCAAATTGCGGAGATGTTGATATTTGTGGAAACAGAAGGGTACAGTCATACTACCGTGAAATTGCACACGGATTAAGAAAAGAGCCGTATATTGCCTGTACTCATCCAAAGGATAACAGCCGTCCCTACACCCCCTCTGCATGGGGCTTCTACAGCTGTGAGCATAGCTGGTGCTTTAAGGGCTATGAGGGAGAAAAAACTACTGCATACGTGTTTGCTGACTGTGACGAAATCATTCTTGAGATAAATAAAAATGAGGTTGGCAGACAGAAAAGAAACGATAACGGAATATATTCCTTTGATGTGGTATATGAAAAAGGAAGCATTACTGCCACTTCGTTAGTTGACGGTAAGATTATCGGAAAGCATACCCTGACAACTGAGGGCGAGGGTGCATATATAAAGCTTATTAAGGAGCCAAGCTATCTTGCTAAAACAACTAAAAAGCCTTCCGAAAATATAGTATATGTTCAGGTAAAGCTTTGCGACAAGGACGGTAAAATCTGTACACAGGGTGACGTTTTTGTTGAATATACAGCTGAGGGCGCTGAGATTTTAGGTGTGGCAAACGGACACCTTACGGATAAAACCGTATACTCTGCCCCACATAGAAATCTGTACAAGGGCGCAAGCGTTGTGGTGCTTAAAAAGATATCAGGTGCTGCCACCTTGGTTGCTAAAGCAGAGGGGCTGCCCAATGCAACAATAAGTATTTAAGATAAAAGTAGGACATCAGTCCTACTTTTTTCATTTATTTTAAATAAATATCGGTTAAGGTATTGACATTGACCTTGGGGTATGGTTTAAATTGTATATAGAGGTGATGGTATGAAGATTAACGACGTTGAGAAACTAACCGGTCTTTCCCAAAAGGCTATTCGTCTGTACGAAAGCAAGGGGCTTATCAGCATAGCAAGGGATAATAACGGGTACCGAAATTATTCTGATGATAATGTAAAAACCTTTGAGGTTATAAAGCTTTTAAGAAATGTAGGTATTGCCATTACAGATATTAAGCTATATTTATTCGGAGTTGTAAGCATAGAGGAAATTATCTCTAAGCGTAAAAGCCAAATTGTAAAGGAAAACGGAAAAACCTCCTCTCAATACCTTGCCTGTGACAGAATTGTCACAAAAATAGCAAACGAAGAGCTTGTTACATGTGAGGAGTTTACCGAGACTGAGGAAATATGTTCTGAGTCCTATGGAGAATTAGCCATCGGAATTGATATCGGTACTACAACTGTAAGCGCAACCGTAATTGATATCAGTAACAAAAGGCAGCTTGAATCCTACTCTGTTGAGCATAACTCATATACCTACTCCAGCACAAAAAGTGAGCAAGATGTGTCTATAATTCTTGACAAGGCTGAAAGACTTCTTTTTCACCTGATAAATAGCTATAGCAATATTTGCAGTATCGGTATTACAGGTCAGATGCACGGCATTGTTTATATTGACAAGAACGGAAATCCTCTTTCTAATCTTATAAACTGGCAGGATAAGCGTGGGGACGAAATCCTTGAGTGTGGAAAAAGCACCTCTCAAATTATTAAGGATATAACATTTGAAAGCATACCGACAG
>JAFTHF010000192.1 GCA_017457545.1 Clostridia bacterium | reverse complement strand
CCTTGTCAAAGCCTGTTGCGATAATAGTAATCTTAACAGTATCAACAAGTGTTTCATCAAAGGTAGCACCCCAGATAATGTTAGCATCGGGAGCAGCAGCCTCTGTAATCATTGAGGATGCGCTGTAAACCTCATCAAGCTCTACCTCGGGAGAAACTGTGATGTTAACAAGAATACCGCTAGCACCGTCAATAGATGTTTCAAGCAAGGGGCTGGCAATAGCAGCCTTAGCTGCGTCAACAGCCTTATTCTCACCCTTAGCCTCACCAACGCCCATATGTGCAAGACCTGCATCCTTCATAACTGTGGTAACGTCTGCAAAGTCAAGGTTTACGAAGCCAACTACGTTAATAAGGTCGGAAATGCTCTTTACACCGTGCTTAAGAACATCATCTGCAATAGCAAACGCATTCATAAGTGTAACTCTCTGACCGGAAACCTCTTTAAGTCTTTCGTTAGGAATAACTACAAGAGCGTCAACATACTTAGCAAGCTCAGCAATACCGTCATCAGCCTGTGTCATTCTACGGTTACCCTCAAACTTAAAGGGCTTAGTAACGATACCTACTGTAAGCACACCCATTTCCTTAGCTATCTTAGCAACAACAGGTGCAGCGCCTGTGCCTGTACCGCCACCCATACCTGCGGTTACAAATATCATATCAGCGCCTTCAATTGCCTTTGTAATTTCGTCTATGCTTTCTTCAGCGGAAAGAGTACCGATTTCAGGCTTAGCGCCTGCGCCCTTACCACCTGTAATACCCTCGCCTATACAAATCTTGGTTGCAGCACTGGTCTTAGCAAGTGCAGCCCTATCTGTATTGATAGTAATAAACTGAACTCCCTTGATGTTGGAAGAAATCATTCTGTTGACAGCGTTATTACCGCCGCCACCTACACCGATAACTCTTATATCAACACCGGAATCAAAATCATTGTCAAGTTCAAATGGCATTGTTTTTACCTCCGTACATAATCATACATATTAATTCTATTATATGATACACTCTTTTACGACATTTTTCAAGGGTTTTCGTAAAATTTTTGCGTAAAATATTATTTTATTTTGAAAGGGATACTACATTTTAGCACCGTAAAACAAAAATGTCAATAGCAGATACTGTCGAAAGAAAAATAAATTAAAAATGCCACAGGGATTTCCTGTGGCATTTATGCTTGTTTTAGATAAGGAATCTTACTCTGTTAATCTTGAGAGATGAGCTCTTTGATGTGAACTTGATTGTCTTTTCTCCACTCATTAATGAGATAGCGGATTTAGTTGTGCCTGTCTCTCCGTCTGTACCGTGAGTAACAAAGGCGCAGTCGCCACTGCCCTTAAGCTCTGCAATGATTGCAATCTGTGCAAGGGCTGAAAGCTCTGAGGAGATTTCAAGCTCGATAATATACTTACCTGACCTTTCCATATTGAAGGTGATTTCCTTATTAAGCTCCACATTTTCAAGACAGCAAGCCTCGGTCATACCCGATGTGTCAAGGTCTGTAAGCTCATAGGTAAAGCCGTTAGCCTTAAATCTCTCGTATGCGTGAGTATACATTGCGAAATTACAGAGATTCTTTGCACATCTCTGAAGCTCTGCGCGCTTAAGGTATCCGCTTTCAAGAGAGGAAAGAATTGTATCGTCATAGGTCTTGGCGTTTGGAACAACCATATAGATATCGTTTACGGACTTAACCATGCTGGCAACGTCCTTCATATTGCGAACACCCTCGTAGTTTGTAATCCAAGCCCACCAGTCTGTCATTACAAAGTCGTCATAATTCCATTCGTCACGAAGAAGAACCTTGGTCATATCAAAGTTGGACGCTGCATGATGGCCGTTTACAATATTGTAAGCAGTCATAATCGCCTTGCAGTTGCCCTCTTTAACAGCGATTTCAAAGGGCTTAGCATAGATTTCTCTTGCTGCTCTTTCCGACATTACGGAGTCGCCGTTATGTCTGTGCCATTCCTGGCTGTTTGCCATATAATGCTTAACTGTACAGTACACGCCTGCCTTTTCAAGTCCCAAGGAGATTGCTGCTACAAGGGAGCCTGTAAGATAGGGGTCCTCGGAGAAATATTCAAAGTTTCTGCCGTTTAAGGGGTTTCTGTGAATATTGATGCCGGGGCCAAGGATAACATCGATTTCATAGGCTGTCATCTCCACGCCCTCAAGAGAGTAAAGCTCACTTACAAGCTGCTTATTAAAGGTACAAGCAAGACAGGTGCCGTTAGGCATGCTTGTAGCAAGAAGTCCGCTGTCCATACGGATACCTGAGGGGCCGTCTGTTGTGCAGACAATAGGAATACCGAAGGAGATAAGCTCCTCTGTTACGCCACCGAAGCAGCTACCTGTACCGGGGGTAACCTTAGGGCTGTTCATACCCTCGCCACGAACGATACAAGCAAGGTCATTATCACTAAGCTGAGCAATAAACTCATCCATTGTGCTTCTTCCGCATCTGACATCCTCAAGCTTTATGCCCTTATCGCCTGTGTATGCAATTTCATCGGGAATTGAGGATTCTACTCTTTCCTTGTAATCGTATGTAGCCAAAGGAGCAGGCTCATATGCTACCTTTAAATCCTTTGTAGGATGAAGTCTTTCAAAGGGGAGAATGGGTGCCACAGCCTGTGTGCATTTTTCGGTAACGATTGTGTTTGCAAGCTTGAAGGCAAACACCTTAGCTGCGCTTCTGACATCTGCACCGACGTAAATTTTATATTCGCCCTCCTCAAGCACATAGCAGCTCTTATATCCTGTTACACCGCTGTCATCGTATGATGCCATCTTAGAGATGTCAAATTCAAGGGAAACTGTACACTCCTCGCCGATTTTTATGCTTTCTGTCTTTTCATAAGCTACAAGAGAGCGTAGGCTCTTACCAAGCTTGCCCTGAGGTGCCTCATAGTACACCTGAACTGATTCTTTGCCCTCAAAATCGCCTGTGTTTTTTACTGTCGCATTAATCTTGATTTTGTTGTTTTTCAGACACGCCTCGGCATTTATGTCGAATTTTGTATATGAAAGTCCGAAGCCAAAGGGGTAAAGCACCTTGTCCTTGGCAAAGGTTTCAAAGTAGCGATAGCCTACGTAAATATCTTCCTTGTAGAAGTTACGGTTTGCATCACCGAAGTTGGCTGTTGAGGGGTAATCCTCTATGCTTTTTGCTACTGTATCAGCAAGCTTACCGGAGGGAGTCTCAAGACCGCAAAGCACCTCTGCGCATGCTTTACCGCCAACCTGTCCACCCTGCCAAACGTACATTACTGTGGACACGGAATATTTTTCAACCCATGACATATCAATAACGCTACCTACGTTAAGGATAACGCACACGTCCTTAAATTCGGCTGTAACCTTTCTGATTACGTCCTCCTCCTTAGCGGTGAGAAGATAGCTGCCCTCAGAGGCAGAATTATCCTTATCCTCACCTGCAGTTCTACCGATTATAACGATAGCCTTGTCGCCAAACTGACGTGCCTCACTTACAAGCTCACAGCTAAGCTCCATTTCCTCCTGGCACCAGGGCTCCTGTGCCCAGCCGCCGTTACCTACATCATAGGGGTGGTCTATCTTCCACTGGTCATAAACTGCCTCAAGCTGGGGGTTAACGGATACAATATCAAGCGCCTTAACCTCATCAACGATATTTGTAACGTATTTAACGTTTACAAGTCCTCCGGAGCCTGTTCCACTTTTATAATATTCCTTCTGAACTCTGCCAAAAACAGACACTCTGTCGCCTTTTTTAAGAGGAAGCATATTTGTTTTGTTTTCAAGAAGGACAATTCCCTCCTTTGCTGCCTTGAGGGAATATTCCTCAAGCTCCAAAAGGGGCTCACGCTTTAAATTAGCCAAATCATAATTCTTGTAGTGACTCTTTTCGTATTGCATATTAACCTCCGAATATGTCCCTTGCTGATTGCAAAAGACTTTCCTTTTTATTTTCTAATCTTTCTTCTATTACCTCTTTTAAAAGGTAATCAAGTATTTCTCCAAGAAGCTTGCCCTTAGAGAAGCCTGCCTCTATAAGATCACGTCCGTTTATAGCTAAATCCTTAAGGGAAAAGCATTCAGCCTCGGATAATACCTTATTTGCGATTTCTGTAATTGCATCAAAATGAGCAGTCCTGTCATAGACGGGATTCTGAGCCTTATTGTCTGCCCTTTGCAGATTTATAAGCTCAAAAAAAGCTTCCTTTCCTATTCTGTTAAGACGCTTTTTTATATAAACCTTATCCTCTTCAACAACAGTATCATGTATCTTTACAAGAAGGCATACTCTGTCCTTGGTAAAGTTGTCATACTTATATTCGTTAAGATACCTCCTTGCAATCTCCTCACTTTTATGAGGATGAGCATAGAAATGCTGCTCTCCGTTTTCGTCAACGCTGACTGTGTAAATTTTGCCTGTATCGTGCAAAAGCGCAGCTAAACGAAGGTGCGAAATCGGGAGTGTATTCTCTATTGCAACAGCGGTATGTGTCAAAATATCGTATATATGGTGTCGGTTTTTTTGGTCAAAGCCCTGCATTTTAGCGATTTCGGGAATTATCTCTGCAAGTATCTCCCAGTTATCAAGAAGGGCTTCTTTTACGTTTTTGCCACAGAGAAATTTATTTATTTCCACGGCAATACGTTCCTTTGAAATCTTAGAAAGCAGATGCTTGCACTTAAGCATTGCATTCCTTGTTTCCTCCTCAACAGTAAAGCCAAGCACAGAGCTGAAGCGTACTGCACGAAGAATACGAAGGGCATCCTCATTAAATCTGTCATATGGGTTACCGATTGCCCTTATTACCTTATCCTCTATATCCCCCTTACCACCGTACAAATCAACCACGGTGCTTTCTCCGTCGTATGCAAGGGCATTGACGGTAAAATCCCTACGTGACAAGTCAAGCTCAAGGGAGGTGGTAAACTCCACCTTATCGGGATGACGGGAGTCGGAATACTCGCCCTCCTGTCTGTAGGTAGTGATTTCTATATTCTCTCCGTTTATAACAACGGTGACTGTGCCGTGCTTAATACCTGTCTCCACCACTGTATAATCGGGGAAAAGCTCTTTTGTTTCCTCGGGTAGGGCGCTGGTCGTAATATCAAAATCATCCACTGCCGAGCCAAGCATCATATTTCTTACGCTTCCACCGACTATATATGCTTCGTAGCCACCCTTTTTCAGCCTGTCAAGAGCTGTCTTTGCCCCCTTGCTTATTTCAAAACTGAATTGTAGCTTCATTTGCACATTTCAAGGAAGGCAGCCTTGTCTATAACCTTAACTCCCAACGCCTGTGCCTTTGTAAGCTTAGAGCCTGCTGCCTCTCCTGCTAAAACATAATCGGTTTTCTTTGATACAGATGAGGAGACCTTGCCACCACGTGCCTTTATCATATCCGCAGCCTCATCTCGTGTCATATTTTCAAGCGTACCTGTGAGAACAAAGGTAAGTCCCTCAAACTCGCTTGTAACCTCCTTTATTGCCTCTTCGGTAACTACTCCTGCCGATTTAAGCTTGGAAATTATATATCTTGTTGTGTCCTTTTTAAAGAATTCCACAACGCTTTCTGCCATTACATCACCAAAATCCTCAATTTCGGTAATCTGCTCCTTAGTAGCATCGTAAAGGGCTTCAACCGAGCCGAATTTTGCTGCAAGCTCATTTGACGCAACCTCACCGATATGACGGATGCCGAGGGCAAAGATAAGTCTGCCAAGGCCTGCCTTTTTGGATTCCTCAATAGATGCAATAAAGTTAGATGCAGACTTCTCTCCCATTCTGTCAAGGCATTCAATTTCTTCCTTTTTAAGATAGTAAAGGTCTGACGCATCATGAATAAGAGAGTTGTCAAGAAGCAATTTAATAAGCTTACCCCCAACGCCCTCAATATTCATTGCCTTTTTAGATGCAAAATGCTCAATATTTCTTGTAAGCTGAGCAGGACATGCAGGATTTGTGCACCTTAAGGCGCCAAGGGTAAAGTCCTCGCCGTCATCAATAAAGTCCTTGGCATCATCATAGGTGAGTGCGCCACCGCAGGAGGGACACTTATCGGGCATCTTATAGGGCTGCTCACTACCGTCTCTCTTTTCCTTAACGCTACCAACCACCTCGGGAATAATATCCCCTGCCTTCTGAACAATAACGGTATCGCCGATTCTTATATCTCTTTCACGGATAATATCAATATTATGAAGGGTTGCCCTTGATACTGTTGTGCCTGCCAGCTTTACAGGCTCTAAAACCGCATTAGGTGTAAGCACACCTGTTCTGCCCACCTGAATTGCAATATCAAGAAGCTTTGTAGGCTTCTGCTCGGGGGGATATTTATACGCAACAGCCCACTTAGGTGTACTGCTTCCCTCTCCAAGCTCCTCTCTTTTCTCAAGAGAGTTTACCTTGATTACAGCACCGTCTATATCGTATGCAAGGGTGCCTCTGTCCTCACCAAGCTTGATTACTGCATTTACAATGTCATCCTCATTATTGCTTACGGTAAGCACGGGAATAGTTTTAAATCCAAGCTCCCCTATTCTGTCAATTGTGCCCTTATGAGTTGATATGGTGTTATCACCGAGAGAGCCACTTTGATAGTTGAAAACAAAAATATCAAGTCCACGCCTTGCGGTTTCCTTGGAATCAAGACAACGAAGGGAGCCGGCTGCCGCATTTCTGGGGTTAGCCCAAAGGCTTTCCCCAAGCTCCTCCTTTTGCCTGTTAAGTCTTTCAAAGGAGGAATGAGGCATAAAGACCTCTCCACGCACAGTTACGCTTACCTTATCTGTAAGCTCAAGGGGTACTGTGCGAATAGTCTTGATATTAGCGCTCACATCCTCACCCACGTTTCCGTCGCCTCGTGTTGCGCCAACAGCGAAAATTCCGTTTTCGTATCTTAAGGAAACGCTGAGACCGTCGATTTTCGGCTCTACGGAGAATTCTGTGTCGTCTCCTGTTTCAGCCTTGACCTGTCTTACAAAATCACGAAGAGAGTCGAAGTCGAAAACGTCGGTAAGGCTGCCCATACGCACATCGTGAGTCACCTTTTCAAATTTATCCAGCGCCATTCCACCTACACGGTGAATAGGAGATGTGGGGTCATAATATTCGGGGTGCGCAGCCTCCAGGGACTTAAGCTCCTCAAAAAGCTTGTCATATTCAAAGTCGGATATTTCAGGAGCATCCTGCTCATAGTATCGCTTAGAGTGATACTTGATTATAGCTCTTAAATAATCAATTCTTTCCTTAGCTTCCATATCTACCTCATAGATAATTACATTCTTATGTAAATTATAGCATATATAAAAGAAAAAAACAAGTAATCGCAGTATTTTACATTATCAATTTCTCTTTGACAAAATAGACTGACGAAAGAGGTCGCATTGTCAATTTATGGGAATTTCGGTCGTGCGATTGTTGTTGAAATGGTAAATAATTCCGTTATAATAAAATCACAGCTTACGGTACATAAAGCAAAGGAAGGAAAAAGAAAATGAAAAAATATTTGTCCTGTGTGATTCTTATCTTATTATGCCTTATATGCGCTATGGTATTCTATGCCAACGCATCCGGTTTGCGTCCACCAAAGGACGATGATACCTCAACCACCACAAGCACGGAGCTTGATACCTCTACTACTGTAAACAATGAGCCTCTCTATCCCACCAAGGTGCCGATTATTGAGAAAAACGGTACGATTTTAAGCGAATATTACTGTAATACAAATCTTCGCATTGAGTGGAGCGTTTACAAGTACCTTAATGAGGGCGTTCTCTATCTTAGTGCCGAGGTATACCTTGACTCTCCTGAGGGAATGAATGTAACTAATCTCGGATACATTGAAATAAACGGTGAAAGAACAGATATAAAGACTCAGCTTTTTAACGATAAAACTACTCTTATTGCCTCTGTATCAAAGACTATTAAAAGCAACAGCGATGCCATAATAACTATTAATGCCCATCTTGATGTGAATATTGTGAACAATAACGGTGTGACTATTACGGAGCTTAACGCTGTTGGTAAAATCAATGCCACCGAGGAATATAACTCTATGAATAAGAGTCACCTTTTAAATGTAACTCACGTTTCCCAGTACCCCACATTACCAAGCGGAGATGAGGTGACTGCTCTTGGCACTGTGCTTAAGCATCTTGGATATAAGGTTGAAATCACCGAGCTTTGCGATTTGTATCTTAACAAGGGACCTGTCGGATACACAAGCTTTTATAAGGCTAACGTAGGTAACCCAAGAAGCCAATATAATTCTTATGGCTGCTATGCTCCTGTTATTATTGATGCCGGAAGAAAATATATTAAGGCAAACGGCGGAGCATCACAGGTTACGGATATGACAGGATACAATGTTGATGAGCTATATAGACAGGTATCTCTTGGCAATCCTATAAT
>JAFTHF010000191.1 GCA_017457545.1 Clostridia bacterium | reverse complement strand
TTGATATCGGCAAGGAAGCATGTAGTCTTGATTGCCTTATCGTAGGAGGTGCCTGCAGCCTTCAAAACCTCGCCGAGATTTTTCATAACCTGCTCAGTCTGGCCTACAACGTCGGCAGCCTCAATGTTGCCTGTTTCGGGAACTATGGCAATCTGTCCTGATGTATATACTGCTCCACCGAAGATAACAGCCTGTGAATATGGGCCGATAGCTGCAGGAGCTTTATCTGTAGCAACCTTTTTTATCATAATTTCTCCTTATAAAAGCTTAAAGCCAAAGTCACAAAGAGCCTTCTTAATCTGGTCTATGTGCTCATAATTTCTTGTTTCAAGTACGATTCTTAAGTAGCAGCCGTTAACGTCTGAGCCCTCGCTTGCTCTCTCATGGTGAACGGAAATTACGTTACCGCCAAGGTCTGCAATAATACGGGATACGTTCTTAAGCTGACCGGGCTTATCTGCAAGCTCTATCATAAGCTGTGCAGTTCTGCCTGACATAAGAAGACCTCTCTTGATTACTCTTGAAAGGATAGTAACGTCAATATTACCGCCGGAAAGTAAGCAAACCGTCTTTTTATTTTCGATATCAACCTTACCGAACATGGCAGCAGCTACGGATACAGCGCCTGCACCCTCGGTAACAAGCTTATGCTGCTCCATAAGTGCAAGGATAGCTGCAGAAATTTCATCATCTGTAACGGTTACAATTTCATCAACGTACTTGCTGCAAAGCTCATATGTAAGGCTTCCGGGCTTCTTAACGGCAATACCGTCGGCGATTGTGGATACGTTAGAAAGCTCCTCAATCTTGCCGTCCTTAATGGAGTTTTTCATTGAGGGGGCACCTGCTGCCTGTACGCCGTAAACCTTAATCTTAGGATTAAGCATTTTGATTGTGTAGGCGATACCTGAGATAAGTCCGCCTCCGCCTACGGGAACAATAATAGCGTCAAGGTCGGGAATCTGCTCTGCAACCTCAAGAGCGATTGTACCCTGTCCTGCAATGACGTCCTCATCGTCAAAGGGGTGAATAAATGTATAACCCTTTTCGTCACGGAGGCTGAGCGCCTTTTTGTATGCATCGTCATAAACGCCCTCTACAAGACACACCTCTGCACCGTAGCTTTTTGTAGCCTCTACCTTGGAGATAGGCGCACCGTCGGGAAGACAGATTACTGCCTTGATTCCGTTCTTCTGAGCGGAAAGAGCCACACCCTGTGCGTGATTTCCCGCTGAGCAGGCAATAACACCTCTTGACTTTTCCTCCTCTGTGAGAGTGGACATTTTATAGTATGAGCCTCTTACCTTAAAGGAGCCGGTAATCTGAAGATTCTCGGTCTTTAAGTAAAGCTCAGCTCCCTTTTTAAGCTTGGGGGCATATATTACGTCAGTTTTTCTGATTACGTTTTTAAGCACGTAGCTTGCACGGTAAACATTATCAAGTGTAAGCATAATATCCTCTTTTCTGCAAAATAGTATTTGTCAATTACAAAAGACTGTTAATAAACTGCTCGGCACATCTTGCGCTGCGATATCCCCTGCGCAAAGCAAATGCCTCTGCATCAATATCAAGCTTAGCATAATCGCATTTGATATTGCTTCTTTCGGCAAGCTCATGTATGATTTCAAGATACAGCTTCTTGTCGGGCTTGGAAAACAGTACTGTAAGTCCAAAGCGCTCTGATAAGGAAAGGGTTTCCTGAATGGTATCGTTTCTGTGAATATCGCTGCCCTCTCTGTCCTGAAAGCTTTCCTTAACGATGTGACGTCTGTTGCTTGTGGCGTAAATTACTGCATTTTCTGCCTTGGCAGATGCAGAGCCCTCAAGGGCTGCCTTAAGCATACTGAAATTATCATCGTTTTTGTTAAAGGAAAGGTCATCAATAAAGATTATAAACTTAAGAGGGTTTTCGCTGATTTTTCCCATAACATAGGGCAAAGCGGAAAGCTGATCCTTACGAAGCTCAATAAGCCTTATGCCTTTATTGAAAAATTCATTTGCCACCGCCTTGACAGTAGAGGACTTGCCTGTGCCGGCATCACCGCAAAGAAGCACGTTGGCAGCAGGTCTGCCCTGCAAAAATGCTTCTGTATTGTCGATAACCCTTTGTCTTTCCTCCTTGTAGCCGATAAACTTCTCCAGTGAAATTTTGTCAGCACTGACAACAGGCTCTATCTCCATAGAGTCTGAAAGGCGAAACATAGGAGATGAGGAAAACACGCCATAGCCGTACTTATCAATTTCCTCTATTCTCTTGTGGTAAAGCACATTTAAATCAAGCTCCCTTGAGTTAAACTCGGGAATAGACAAATCAATACCCAAATCGTTTTTGAAGTCTTCGGCAGAAAGAGCTGTAAATTCCGAAAAGGTATCAAGCTCTGTTGTCACTGCCTTCTCCATTTTCTTATCAATAGCTATCTTCCTTGCTCTTTGCTTGACATAAATATTTTCGTCCTCAAAAATCGCCTTTCTTAAATATCCGTCAAGGGTACCGCCATTTTCATAAATGGCTGTAACCATTGAGGAATACGCCTTCAGCTTTTCCTCTATGCTTTCGCTTTTAGCATAAGCTTCAAAGGCAGAAAATACAGAATTTTTAAGTACGTTATGAAAAATACTTGTCATGCAGAGTCGCAAATAAAGCTTTTTCAGTCTGATGTTTTCCATATCTTAAATATTTTCAATAATCTTGTCTGTTATTTCTGTTGTTGAAAGGTAGGGGGCACCGTGAGAAAGGTCTGCTGTGCGATAGCCTGCCTCAAGGACCTTATCTACTGCCTCTACAATATTATTATATTCCTTTGAAAGACCGAAGGAATAAAGAAGCATCATACCTGCTGACAAAATTGTGGCAATAGGATTTGCCTTATTCTGTCCCGCAATATCGGGGGCTGAGCCGTGAATAGGCTCATAAAGTCCTCTTGTTGTTTCGTTAAGAGATGCTGAGGGAAGCATACCGATAGAGCCTGTAATCTGAGATGCCTCATCGGAAAGAATATCACCAAACATATTTGATGTTACAATAACGTCAAACTGTGCAGGGTTTCTTACAAGCTGCATTGCAGCGTTGTCAACAAGCATATCTGTACATTCTACATCGGGATACTCAGCTGATATCTCGTGTACAATTTTTCTCCAGAGTCTTGATGTATCAAGAACGTTTGCCTTATCAATGCTGACAAGCTTCTTATTACGCTTGCGTGCTGTTTCAAAGGCTACCCTTGCAATTCTTTCAATTTCCATACGGCTGTAGCATTCTGTATCGTATGCCTCCTCACCGTACTTGCCCTCTCTCATCCCTCTTTCGCCAAAGTATATACCGCCTGTAAGCTCTCTTACAATCATAATATCAAAGCCCTGTGCAACGATATCCTCTCTCAAGGGGCATTCGCCCTTTAATGCAGGATAAAGCTTGGCAGGTCTTAAATTTGTAAAGAGGTTCATAGCGGCACGAATACCGAGAAGAGCCTTTTCGGGACGCATGTTGCCGGGGAGAGTGTCCCATTTCGGTCCACCTACTGCGCCAAGAAGCACACTGTCAGATGCAAGACAGCCGTCAACAGTCTCCTTAGTAAGTGGCATTCCGTGCTTATCAATAGATATGCCACCTATATCATAGGGTGTGAAATTAAAGGTATGTCCGTATTTTTTGGCAATCACCTCAAGCACACGTACTGCGCTGTCAACGATTTCGGGACCGATACCGTCACCCTTTAAAAGTGCAATATTGTAATTCATAAAATAGCCTCTTATTTTATGTCACCACGGCGAATCGACTCAACAAGTCCGCCGTTTGTAATAATTTTTTGGATAAATTCGGGGAAAGGCTTTGTTTCAAAGCTTTCGCCTGTTGTTCTGTTGTAAATAATACCCTTGTCAAGGTCTGCCTCTACCATGTCGCCCTCTGAAATGCGCTCAGCAGCCTCGGGACATTCAAGAATAGCAAGACCGATATTAATGGAGTTACGGTAAAAGATTCTTGCAAAGCTCTTTGCTATTACCAGGGAAATACCGCTTTCCTTAATAGCAATAGGCGCATGCTCTCTTGAGGAGCCACAGCCAAAGTTATTGCCTGCAATCATAATGTCGCCTGCACTAACCTTTTTTACAAAATCCTTATCAATATCCTCCATACAGTGGGAGGCAAGCTCCCTCTTATCAATGGTGTTAAGATATCTTGCGGGGATAATTACGTCTGTATCAACGTTATCACCGTACTTGATGGCTTTACCGTTAAATATCATCTTACTTATCCTCCTTCATAATTTCACAGGGGTCTGCAATCTTACCTGCAATAGCGCTGGCAGCTGCAACTGCAGGGCTGGCAAGATATACCTCAGATGTAACATCACCCATTCTGCCAACAAAGTTTCTGTTGGTGGTGGCTACTGCTCTCTCGCCTGCTGCAAGGATACCCATATATCCACCAAGGCAAGGTCCACAGGTAGGTGTGGAAACTACGCAGCCTGCCTCGATAAATGCTTTAAGCAAGCCGTTTTCCATAGCCTTAAGGTAAATGTCCTGTGTTGCGGGAATGATAATAGCACGTACATTCTTAGCTACCTTCTTGCCCTTGATAATTTCGGCAGCCTCGGCAAGGTCCTTATAATGACCGTTTGTACAGGAGCCGATAACTACCTGGTCAATCTTAACCTCGCCTACCTCATCAATAGTGCGTGTATTTTCGGGGAGGTGGGGGAATGCAACGGTAGACTTGATAGCTGAAAGGTCTATTTCGTAAACCTCGTCGTA
>JAFTHF010000190.1 GCA_017457545.1 Clostridia bacterium | reverse complement strand
TGCGTGCAGACGCATTACAGAGCTTTTCCAATCTGGAAATCAATACAGTAATATCAAGATCGAATATGACAAAGAAAAACGCAGCTCTTTATACTGCGCTTTATATGGGCGTTACAGAAAAGCTTATGACTCTTGATTATGTAATCGCACAGTACTCCTCTATAAGCATAGATAAGCTTGATATTGAAACAAAAAACGCCTTAAGACTGGGCCTGTATCAGCTTATGTTTATGGACAAGATTCCCGAGTATTCCGCAGTGTCGGAAACAGTTAATCTTTGCCCCACCCGCTCAAAGGGATATGTAAACGCAATTCTCCGTTCCTTTATAAGAAGCAATGGGGCTGTGGAATATCCAAAAGATAAATGGGAGGCACTCTCCGTAATTTCATCTACTCCTACCTATATTATTGATATCTTCAGACACTCCTATGGAGACAGCGTGGCTGAGCTGATTGTAAATACAAGCGCATCTCACAAGGGCATTTCATTAAGGGTAAATACTCTTAAAGGCTCCACAGAGCTTATTAAGGATACCCTTGAAAAGAGAAAAATCGAATATACCGTATCAGACCTTGTTAGTGATGTAATATGCGTAAATGCCCCTGTTTCCGAGCTTTCTGATCTTATAGACGGTGGATATGTGTTTGTACAGGATATTGCGTCACGTAGCGCTGCTAAGCTTCTTAATGCTAAGCCGGGAGAAAAAATTCTTGATGCTTGCGCTTGCCCAGGAGGCAAGACCTTTTCCGTTGCCATGGATATGGAGAACGAGGGCGAAATACTTGCCTGTGACCTTCATAAAAATAAGCTTTCTCTTATTTCAAACGGAGCAAAAAAGCTTGGGATTGATATAATAAGCGTAAGGGAGCAAAACGGCAAGGAATATAAGCAGGAGCTTGATAGCTCCTTTGACAGAGTGCTTTGCGATGTACCCTGCTCAGGCCTTGGCGTTATATCTAAAAAGCCTGATATAAAGTACAAAAAAGAGGACTCTGTGTCTAATTTACCCTCTGTACAGTACGCAATTTTGTCAAACTGTGCAAGGTATGTAAGGGTGGGAGGAGAGCTTATGTACTCCACCTGCACACTTAATATTGATGTAAACGAAAATGTGGTAAACCGTTTCCTTACAGAAAATGAGGGCTTTGAGCCAGTGGATTTTTCTCTTGGCGACATACACTCTGAAAAGGGAATGTACACATTTTTTGAGCATATTACAGGCAGCGACGGATTTTTCGTTGCTAAGCTTAGGAGGGTAAAATAATGATAGATATTTTATCCTTGACCTTGCCCGAGGTTGAAGCTCTTATTTCAGAGCTTGGAGAGCCGAAATACCGTGCCAAGCAGATTTACGGCTGGATTACCAAGGGTATGTGGGGAGATGAAATGCGTAATATCCCCAAGAAATTAACAGAAAAATTAGCTAACGTATGCGAATTTCGCTTACCAACCGTGGAGCTTAAGCTGGAATCCAAGCTTGATGGCACAAAGAAATACCTTTTTAAGCTTATTGACGGTGAATGTATAGAATCTGTGTTTATGAAGTATGAGCACGGTAATACTCTTTGTATTTCCTCTCAGGTTGGCTGTAGAATGGGCTGTAAATTCTGCGCCTCAACTATTCTTGGCAGAGTAAGAGACCTTACTCCCTCCGAGATGCTTGGACAGATTATAGCTGCAGAAAAGGACACAGGAGAAAGAATATCAAACGTGGTTATGATGGGAATAGGTGAGCCTCTTGATAACTACGATAACACAGTTAAGTTTTTACGTCTTGTAAGCTCACCGGATTCATTAAACATCGGACTTCGCCATATCTCCGTGTCCACCTGTGGACTTGTAAACGGTATTGATAGGCTGGCAAAGGAAAATCTGCCCATAACTCTTTCAATATCCTTACACGCATATGACAACGATGTTCGCTCATCTATTATGCCTGTCAACAATAAATACGGCATAGAGGAGCTTCTTACAGCCTGTCACAGATATTACGAGATAACAGGCAGAAGAATTTCCTTCGAATATACTCTTATTTCAGGTAAAAACGATACAGAGGAGGGCGCAATTAAGCTTGCCTCCGTATTAAAGAAATATATGCACTCAAATATCCATGTTAACCTTATCCCTCTTAATGAGGTTAAGGAAACAGGACTTGCCACCTCAAGAAACGTAAATAATTTCAAAAACAAGCTTTTGTCCCTTGGTGTAAATGCCACGGTAAGACGCAGATTAGGCTCTGATATTAATGCCTCCTGCGGTCAGCTGAGAAGACAATCGCAAAAGGAGTCAGTATGATTTGTTCAGCAAACAGCGATATAGGAATGAAAAGAAATGTCAATCAGGATTCATTTGTCCTTAAGACATTTTCAGATAAAACCGCCCTCTGCGTAGTATGTGACGGCATGGGTGGCGCTAAGGGTGGCGCTGAGGCATCTAAGATTGCATCGGAGGCTTTTACAAGAAGCATGGAGGAATTTCTTGCCCCCTTTGTAGGCAAGAAGGATAAGAATCTTCATGCCTCTGATATAAGAGATAACCTTATTATCAGCGTTGAAAGAGCAAATGACGCCGTATATTCCTATGCAAAATCTCATTCATCCTTGAAGGGCATGGGTACAACACTTGTGGCAGTTCTTGTAATTGACCATAACGTTTTCTGCGTAAATGTGGGAGACAGCCGTATGTATCTTATAAAGGGTAATAAGATTAAGCAGATAACAAAGGACCACTCCTATGTGCAGTATCTTCTTGATATGGGTCAGATTACAGAAAAGGAAGCTGAAACATTTCCAAATAAAAACGTTATTACAAGGGCAGTCGGCACAGAGGACAGCGTAACTCCCGAATATTTCAGAGAAGGAGTGTCCGAGGGGGTATTTATCCTTCTTTGCACAGACGGTCTTACAAACTTTGTGGATAATGAAACTATTCGTGAAATCGTTACTGCAGACAGCAAGAATATGGATCAGCTTACCTTAGGCTTAAGAGTACGAAAGCTTATTGATACCGCAAACTCAAACGGTGGTGCGGACAATATTACCGCAGCACTTATCAAGCTTTAAGGAGGTAAGGTATGGAACGAGAAAAATACGATGTCTACAAGAAATATGTAGGTACGGTTTTAGACGACAGATACTTTATCGACGAGCTTATCGGCGTTGGTGGAATGGCAGTTGTTTTCGGTGCTCGTGATAGCTCTATCAACAATAACAGAGTTGCAATAAAGATGCTTAAGGTAGACGTTGCAAGTGATGAAATAATGGTAAAGCGCTTTAAAAACGAGTCCAAGGCAGAATCTATGCTTAAGCATAAGAATATCGTGGCTATTCACGATGTCTCCGTAAAGGGCAGAGATAAGTACATAGTAATGGAATACGTTCAGGGCATTACACTTAAGAATTACCTTAAGGGCAAGGGAGGACCTCTTTCCTTTGATGAGGTTATCTGCTATACAAAGCAGATTTTGAGGGCGCTTTGCGTTGCCCACGGAAACGGCATTATCCATAGAGATATTAAGCCTCAGAATGTAATGGTTCTTCAGAACGGACGTATCAAGGTCATGGACTTCGGTATTGCCAAGCTTCCCAACGCAGAAACCGTAACAGTTACAGACAAGGCAATAGGAACTGTATACTACATGAGCCCCGAGCAGGCAAGTGGAAAGAAAATAGATTCACGAAGCGATATTTATTCTCTTGGCGCTATGCTTTATGAGCTTGCAACAGGTGAGCTTCCCTTTACAGGCGAAACACCTCTTTCCGTAGTTCTTCAGCAGATAAATGATGACCCTGTTCCCCCAAGAGAAATCAATCCCGATATCCCCGTTGGACTTGAGCAGATAATTCTTTGCGCTATGAGTAAAAAGCCCTCCGAGAGATTTCAGGATGCTGAAATTATGCTTGATTTTGTTATGCAGCTTCAGGAGGACAGAGATATTAAGTTTGAGGTTTTGCCAAGCCGTAATTGGATCTCAAATTTTGTTTCTCACACTCGCAGAATTTTAGGAATAAAGAGGAAAAGATGATAATTTCCGCCATTATAACAAAAAGCGTCGGTGGACTTTTTACAATTCGTACCGACGAATTATATGAGGGCAAAAGAGAGTTTGATGTTCGTGCCAAGGGCTCCTTCAAGCACGAAAAAATCACTCTTTTGGCAGGAGACAGAGTAGACGTTGAGATTGATGACCACGGTGAATTTTTTATAAAAAAGATTCACGAAAGGAAAAGCTCTCTTATTCGCCCACCTCTTGCAAATATAGATATAATTTTTGTAGTAATTTCCTGCAAAAAGCCCGCCCCTGTGTATGAAACAATAGATAAAATGATATCTATTGCCGAGTTTAACAAAATCGAGCCCGTTATTCTGATTACAAAGTCAGATCTGGACCCCGATTTTGCCGCTGAGGCATATGAAATATACTCAAAGAGTGGATTTAAGACTATTGTAACCTCCTCAGAGCTTAATGAGGGCTGTGATGCTGTTCTTGATTATATTAAGTCAGTTGCACAAAAAAACAGCACCGTATGCGCTTTTTCCGGCGCTTCCGGTGCAGGAAAGAGTACAATGATAAATAAACTGTTCCCTCAGCTTCAGCTTGAAACAGGGGACCTTAGCCATAAGATAGAGAGAGGAAAGAACACTACAAGAACAACAGAGCTTTTCCCTCTTGAAAATCTTATCGGCGAGGGCTATAAGGGTTATCTTGCAGATACCCCCGGCTTTTCACTTCTCGATTTTGAACGCTTTGACTTTTTCTCCCTTGAGGAGCTTAAGGATACCTTCCGTGAGTTTGGAGAGGTAGAGGGCAAGTGCCGATATACCAAATGCACTCACACCAAGGAGGAGGGCTGTAATATTATTGCCCGTGTAAAGACAGGAGAAATTGCAAAAAGCCGTCATGAAAGCTATGTTGCACTTTTTAACATTCTCAAAAATAAGCCAAGGTGGAAAAAGTAACAAACAATCAGAATACATCATATTATGTAGTAAAGGCATTATATGAGGTGTATTATGAAGATAGTGGTAGTTAAGTCTCCAAGGGTGCTTTCACCTATTTTAAGAGCTATATTTAAGATTAAAAAATAAAAATCACCGACACTGTGTCGGTGATTTTTTTTTAATACTCGCCGTTTTTTATAAGCTTATATGTTCCGTTTTTAAGGGCTTCTATAAGCTGAGCCATGCTTGTAATCTCATATTCTGTTACAATACCTGCATTAGTAGGCACATCTACATAGTGGAAGTCTGTACCTGATGTTCTTATAAGTGGATATTTGTTTGCCCACATTTCAGCAATATCATTACGGGAGTCGTGGCCCATATGTCCGTTAAACACCTCAATGCCGTCAATATCCCAAGGAGCATTCACGGTCATTCCGTTTCGGAAGGGATGGGCCTGAATCAAAAGATATCCCTTTTCCTGACAGATTTTATGGAAATCCCATACCTTCATGTTGAAAAGAAAGGGATTGCTTTTCAAAAATTCTTCATCGGGGCCAAATACAAGATAGTCATTTGAGCTGCCCTTAAAGCGAAGCTCCATTCCCATAAGAATATTAAGCCTTTCGCCTGCAAATTCCTTAAGCTTGTTGTATGCGCCGACATACTTGTCAATCATATCGTCCCAGCTTTCGGCACTAAGATAATCATAGGTAAAATCTCCAAAATGATTTGTAAGGACTAAGGAGGTGTAGCCTCCCTCAGTATATCTTTTTACAATAGTTTCTACGTCAACTCTTGCGCAACCGCTTGCATC
>JAFTHF010000189.1 GCA_017457545.1 Clostridia bacterium | reverse complement strand
GTAACTACAGAAACCGATGCAATAAGAGTAACCTATCAGGACGAAAATAAGGCTCCTCAGATAAATTCAATAACAGTTACCGTTGTAAACTATTCCGGTGACGTTTCCAGCTTTACAGATTTTTATGTTCCCTGTACAGATAAGACACAGACAACAATAGTTGACATCGCATACGGCAAGACATATAAGTCCGATAAGGTTGTTATTGAGCATGGCAAATCCGATGCTGATATTCCCTTTACAGTTAAGGGCCTTGTGGGTGAAGAATGGGTAACCCTTGCCACATCTACAACAAAATCAAATACAACAGTATTTGCTCTTGAAAATCTTGAGGTGAGTCAGGTTAAGGTTGAATACAGCGCAAACGGTGCTGTAATCCCTGCTATTAAGTCGCTTGGCGTTAACGTAGTAGGCATGAAGACCTTTTTCCTTGACGGCAGATATACAAACTTCCAGAAGAGAATGGCTGCAAACGGCGATATCGCAGTTTTGGGTACAGCATATGCCAACTCCAGCTATCCTGCACTTTGCTTTGCGGAATACATCAATGACGGTATGAAGTTTGATACAGCTCCTGTATGGGCTCCTAAGCTCGAGGAATACAGCGCAGGTATTGATATTTTCTGCGGAGTTAAATTTGATAAGGAATACACAGTTGATACAGTTGTTGTTTACGCAGGTGACGTTGGTCATCATGCAGGACTTGGCAATGAGTTTGAGATTCAGGCTCTTGTAGACGGTGAATATATTACTGTAGGTAAGGGCTTTACCTGTGCTGAGGGTAAGGATTACGTAACTGTTTACGCAATTGATTCCGTTAAGACAACAGACATAAGAATTCTTATGACTAATACAGCAGTATATATTCCAACCATTCTTGAGGTTGAAATTTATTCAAATACAGATAAGGTTGACCCATTTGTCGGTCACGTAATTTCCGAGAAGGTTCCCGAGGTTACTGTATTCAAGACAGAAACACCTCGCTTTGATGTTGCGGGACTTCCCAACTGACAGGTGGAAAACTTCTATATTAATAATAATGTAGACTACTAATAGTCAGGTGGCAGTGCTTCCTGCCGGTTAGCACGTAATAAAGCAAAAACTAACGGCAATTTAAGAGGTTAAAAATGGCAAAAGAAAAGAAACTGGTAGAGCAGATCACTTCTATGGAAGAGGATTTTGCTAAGTGGTATACCGACATTGTTAAAAAGGCAGACCTTATTGATTATTCCAGTGTTAAGGGCTGTATGATTATCCGTCCTTACGGATATGCAATCTGGGAAAATATTCAGAAGCTTATGGATGCGCGCTTCAAGGCTACAGGTGTTGAAAACATTTATATGCCTATGTTTATTCCCGAATCTTTACTTAATAAGGAAAAGGACCACGTGGAGGGCTTTGCACCTGAGGTAGCTTGGGTTACCCACGGTGGTAGTGAGCTTCTTAGCGAAAGACTTTGTGTTCGTCCTACATCCGAAACACTTTTCTGTGAGCACTATGCTAATATTATTAAATCATACAGAGATCTTCCGAAGCTTTATAACCAGGGGTGCAGCGTTGTAAGATGGGAAAAGACAACCCGTCCCTTCCGTCGCAGCCGTGAGTTTTTGTGGCAGGAGGGTCACACCATGCACGCAACAGCCGAGGATGCAGAAAATGAAACACTGACAATGCTTAATGTGTATGCAGACTTCTTTGAAAAGGATCTTGGTATTCCTGTTCTTAAGGGCAAAAAGACAGATAAGGAAAAGTTTGCAGGCGCTAAGGCAACATATACAGTAGAGGCGCTTATGCACGACGGTAAGGCGCTTCAGGGCGGTACATCTCACAACTTTGGCGACGGCTTTGCAAGGGCGTTTGAAATTAAGTATCTTGATAAGGATAATACTCTTAAATACTGTCACCAGACCTCTTGGTGTGTTTCCACAAGAATTATCGGTGCTATTATTATGACACACGGCGACGATAACGGCCTTGTACTCCCCCCTGCAGTTGCTCCTGTTCAGCTTGTAGTTATTCCTTGCGCACAGCATAAGCCCGGTGTAATTGAAAAGGCTACCGAGATTTACGAAAAGGTTTCCAAGTATACAAGGGCTAAGCTTGATATTTCCGATAACTCACCCGGATGGAAATATTCCGAGTATGAGATGAAGGGCGTTCCCCTCCGTCTTGAAATCGGTCCCCGTGATATTGAGGCTAACCAGTGTGTTCTTGTTCGTAGAGATAACAGAGAAAAGATTTTTGTATCCCTTGATGAGCTTGAGAATGTAATCCCCAAGCTTCTTAACGATATTACAGAGGGCTTATATAATAAAGCGGCAGAGAACAGAAAGAATAAGACCTATACTGCCTCTGACCTTGATGATTTTATTGAAATCGCAAAGAACAAGCCCGGCTATATCAGAGCTCATTGGTGTGGCGATCTTGAGTGTGAGCTTAAGCTTAAGGAGCTTGCCGATGTAACCTCAAGATGCTTACCCTTCGGAGAGCAGAATGAAGAGGGTACATGTATTTGCTGTGGCAAAAAGACCGATAAAATGGTTTACTGGGGCAAGGCATATTAAGCCAAAGCTCAGCGGCAAAATTAAACAATCATATATTACTGCAAAATGGTGCGCATGAAAAGTTTGAGATATTTATGCCAAAATCAACAAATATTTTGAGAGAAAATCAAGAAAAACAAATAAAAGAGAAAAAAACTTGTATTTTTAGTGCAAAATATCGAAAAATTTTTCAAAAACATCTTGCTTTTTTGTGTACTATTGTGTATAATATACTTAGCGAAATTCCTAGCACAAAATATTATTAAGGAGGTTTTTACCGTGAAAAAGTTTTTCGCACTCCTTCTCGTATTGGTAATGCTCGTTCCTTTCGTAGTAGCATGTGGCGGCGATGACGACACAACAACTACAACTACACAGGGCACCACTACAGACGGAAACTTCTCATCAAAAACTACAGTTAAAAAAGACTGGGCAGGCGAAACAGTTCTCGTAGCTGCAACT
>JAFTHF010000020.1 GCA_017457545.1 Clostridia bacterium | reverse complement strand
TTGAACAGGCTACACTTCCTGTTTTCGGTATGAAGATTAAGGAAAAGCCCTATGATTCAGGCTTCTTTGCAGTAATTGAAAGCGCTGATGCAGTTGCATCAATTACTTCTGCACACAGTACAGTAAATCACTCCATTTATCCCACATTCAAGCTCAGCGCAGCTGACTCTCTTACAATGTCCAGTACATCTACAGGCGTTGAGGGTACACTTAATGTAAAGGGTAATGGCGTATTCACTGATAAGTGTACAGTAAGATATTTCATCCTTACTCCTGAAAACCTTGCAACAGAAAAGGGCGTTACAAAGGCTTATGATACCAGTTACGTTGATATGGCAAGATGCTACAGAGAATATCTTACAGCAAAGGGCGATATTGATAAGATTAAGTTGGCTGAAACAAGAGAAGGCACTAAGATCTTCCTTGAGGTGTTCGGTTCAATTAAGGTAGAAAAGAAGGTTGCTACATTCCCTGTAACAGTTAACGAGGCGCTTACATCATTTGAAGATATCAAGACAATTCAGGCTGAGCTTTCAAGCTTGGGCGTAGGTCCTATGAACTTCATTCTTACAGGCTTTGCTAACGAAGGTCTTTCCGCTAAATATCCTACAAAGGTTAAGTGGATGAACTCTGTAGGCGGTAAGAAGGGCTTTGATGAGCTTCTTGCTGATGCTGAGGCTAAGGGATATGAAATTTCTCCCAACTTTGATTTCGCATACTCCACATATATTTTCGGTAGTGATAACATCAACTACAGAAAGCATGGTGGTAAGTCTCTTGATAAGAGATTCTCAATGAAGCTTACATACGACCCTGCATGGCAGATGCTTGCATATATCGGCGGTATCGTAATTTCTCCTAACTCATATGACTATGCATACAGCAAGTTTGCAGCTAGTGTAGAAAAGCACGATATTAAGAACCTTGCAGTTGCAACTCTCGGCTCTGATCTTAACTCTGACTTTAACGAAGACAACTTCACTTACAGAACAACATCAGCGCTTAAGACAATGGATCTTCTTGCTAAGCTTAGCGGTAAGGCAGAAAGCTCCAAGACAAATTATAAGCTCCTTGTTGAAAAGGGTAATGCTTATTCAATCGCATATGCAGAGTATATTACAAAGGCTCCTCTTGACAGCTCACGTGTTGCAAACGAATCTGAAGCAGTTCCTTTCCTTGGAATGGTTCTTCACGGTAGCGTAGTATTCACAGGCGAGGCTCTCAATATGGAGGGTGATGATGACTATGCATTCCTTAAGGCTCTTGAAAACGGTGCTAACCTTTACTTTACAGTAGCATACGATAACGTAGAGTATCTTAAGACAATTTGGGACTACAGTAAGTTCTATTCAATCAGATATGAGCTCTGGAAGGATTTCATTGTTGAAAAGTACGCAGCTTACAACAAGATAATGGACTCCAAGCAGGGATATTACATCACAGAGCATGAAATTCTTAATTCCTCCTACGGCAGAGAAGAGGGATACACCCTTTACAGACTTGAAAATGGCGTAGAGAAGGATCTTGAAAACTCACGTGTAGTAAGAGTTGAATACGAGAATGGTGAAGGATACTTCCTCAACTATAACGCAGATTACGATGTTACAGTTGTTTATAACGGTAAGGTATTTAACATTCCTGCTCTTGGCTATGCAACATACAATAATCTTTAAGAAAGGAGGACAAATAGATGGCTAAAATAAAAACAGAATATACCACTACGGCAGCGGACGGCACAGTCCTTGTCCATATGGCTCCTAAAAAGAAGATGAGACTTACTCTTACAAAGAAAAAGGCTCTCTCCGGTTGGCTTCTTGTCCTTCCTTTTGTAATAGGCTTGTTAATCACATACGGACCTATACTCTTAAACTCCTTAAGAATGGTATTCTCATCAGTTACTATTAGTAAGGACGACGGTGTAGTTTATAAGTTTATCGGCATTGAAAACATTAAGTGGGCATTTGGTCTTTCAAAGGACGCAAATGGTGAAGCGATAGGCGACCCTTACTTCGTTGAGAACATTATCTCAGGTATGAAGGACCTTATCATTCAGATCCCCTCTATTGTAATCTTCTCACTCTTTATGGCTATTATTCTTAACCAGAAGATGAGAGGACGTACAGTATTCAGAGCTATCTTCTTCCTTCCCGTTGTACTTTCAATCGGTGTTATCGACGCATTTGATGCTGCATCTGCTATTTCTCTTGATGCCATTACAGGCGGTATCGATGACGGTACAGGTGAGCTTGGTGGCGGCACATCCTTCATTTCAATGATGGACCTTAATATGCTGTTCGCTAATGTCCAAATCGGTGGCTCATTCTTAAGTATTGCATCAGATCTTGTTAACAATATCTTTGATATCGTTAGCCGTTCCGGTGTACAGATGCTTATCTTCTTGTCCGGTCTTCAGTCTATTTCTCCTGCGATTTACGAGTCCTGTCAGATTGACGGTGCCAGCGCATGGGAAACATTCTGGAAGGTTACACTTCCTATGATCAGCCCTATGATCTTGGTTAACTCTATTTACACTGTTATCGACGCATTTACATCTTCCGATAACAGAGTTATCAGACATGTAATGAACGACGTTCCTGCTGCGAAGTTCCCGAAGCCTCAGCAGCTTGACTACGATTCACTTGCTACTACGGAAATGTGGATCTATGTATTATTTGTTGCATTACTTGTTGTCGTAGTTGCTCTCTTGATGAAGGCATTCGTCTTCTATCAGAAGAGAGATTAAGGAGGGGATAAGATGGACGCACCAAAAATTAGAAAAGAATCTAAAAATAAGATACGTGTGGACTTTGAAAGAGCTCCTCTTTGGGAACGCTTAAAGGGTAAATTCTTCTCAATGCGTTTCCTTAAGAATGTAGTATTTGTATTATTCAAATTAATACTTCTTCTCGGCGTATCCTTTGTAATCCTTTATCCTTACATTTCAAAGATAGCGGAGTCATTTAAAACATTTGAGGATTTCCAGGATGTAACAGTTATTTACATCTCAAGACATCCTAATCTTGACCAGTATACGTACATC
>JAFTHF010000188.1 GCA_017457545.1 Clostridia bacterium | reverse complement strand
TCTCAACGTCCTGCGATAAACAGATTTATTCGCGGACAGAAGATTTATTCACGTAAGAAGATAGAGGTTTCTCTTGCCATTAAAAAGGAAATGGCGCTTGATTCCCCTGATACCGTTATTAAGGTTATCCTTCCACCCTCCGCTACTATTGAGGACGTTTATAACGCTTTCAATGAAAAGATCGAAGGATACAGAAACCACCCTGACAGCAGCTTTGATAAGCTTGCCAAGGTGCTTAATTACATTCCGGGTCTGCTTCTTCGTTGGACAGTCAGATTTTTAAGATTTCTTGATTATTTCGGACTTCTTCCAAGAGCACTTACTAAGCTTAGTCCCTTCCACGGCTCACTCTTTATAACCTCTATGGGCTCTCTCGGTATTCCGCCCATCGTACACCATCTGTATGATTTCGGTACTGTGCCCGTGTTTATCGCCTTTGGCGCTAAGCAGAGAGAATTTAAGGTAAGAGCAGACGGAAGCGTGTACAAGCACTCATATGTAGATATCACATATAATCTTGATGAAAGAATATGTGACGGCTACTACTATGCTTCGGCTATGAAGGTTATTCGCGGTGTATTCAAAAACCCCGATAGCCTTGATAATCCTCCTGAGCAGGTAATTGAGGACATCATGTAAAGGAAAAGAGATGCGATATCGCATCTCTTTTTTTGTTATTTTATTCAGCGTCAGGTACTATAAGTCCGTATCCACCTGCGTTACGCTTATATACAACACAGGTTTCTAAGCTTTCAGCATCCTTAAATACATAAAATGCGTGACCCAGCAGTTCCATCTGAAGAATTGCTTCTTCAAGTGACATAGGCTTAAAGGAGAAGGTTTTTACACGAATGTTGGACATAATGTCCTCTTCCTCAATATCAGGGAAGTTTTCTTCAACTATTTTAAGACCTTCCTCGCGAATCTTCTTATGAAGCCTTGTCTTATTCTTTCTTATCTGTCTTTCAAGTGAGTCAATTGCCAAGTCGATTGCGTTAGCGAATGTATCAGATGCTTCCTCAGTACGGAAAACCGTACCGTCGGTGTAGATGGTGATTTCCACCTTTTCTAAATTTTTAGGCATTGAAAAGATTACGTCCATTTCCGCATCATCGTGGAAAAACTTGTTGAATTTGGAAAGCTTTTTCTCAGCCATTCCCTTGACAACATCGTAAACCTTCATGTGTCTACCTACAAAATTCATCTTCATACTGTTCACCTCTTGGATATTATTCAAAGAGATAATACTCTTTGTAATTTTATTTTACCATACTATTTAATGAAAATAAATAGAAAATTGCAAATTTTTTAAACTTTTTTGTGAATAATAACCAAAAATAATGCAGATAACTTATTCAACTACCTTAAATCCAAGAGCTTCAATAGCTTCTTTAACTATTGACAAATCAAGCTGAGCCTTGGAAATTACAGCTACAGCCTTTTTTTCAAGGTCAATATTTACCTTTTTTACGTCAGAAATTTTCTTAAGGGCATCAGTAATACGTGCCACACATTTCTGGCAATGCATACCCTCAACTGTAAGATTTAATTCATGCTTTTTGAATATCATTTTTATTTCTCCTTTTAGTTAGTCGTAGTGAGTTAATAGATACACACAGGCTGCTAAGCACCATGGCAAGAGATGCTATCATAGGATTTATTGTAATTCCAATGCTTAAAAGCACACCTGCGGCAATAGGTATCATAAGCGAATTATAAAGGAAAGCAAAGAACAGATTTTCCTTTATGACTTGCAAGGTTTTTTTGCTTGATTTTATGAGAGTGGTTATACCGTCAATAGAGGAATGAGTAAGAATAACGTCGGAGCAGTCCATTGCAATATCCGTTGCGCCGTGCAAGCTTACGCTTATGTCGGCATAGGAAAGGGCAATTGCATCGTTTATACCGTCACCGACCATAGCGCATAGCTTGTTTTCGGACTTAAGATTTTTTACAATTTCAGCCTTTTCCTTGGGAGTTACCCCTGCAATAACCTTGGTAATTCCAACCTTTTTCGCCACAGAGTTAGCCGTTTTTTCATTATCGCCTGTCAGCATAATACATTCAATACCCATGCTTTTAAGGGCAGCTATTTCAGTCTTTGCTTCACCTCGTACAATATCGGATATACCGAAAAGAGCATTTA
>JAFTHF010000187.1 GCA_017457545.1 Clostridia bacterium | reverse complement strand
GTGTTTTTGAAAACTATCCTTTAGGGTACAGCCCTATCTGCTATGCCTTTTTTGCGATATGCTTATTTCATAAGCACGATATATTTACTGTGCAAATACGATATACTCCGTACGATATGTCCTTCGGACGCATTTTACCTTGTAGTACTGTGTGCCTTTAACCAACGTAGCTGCTCCATGGTTTTCTCTGAGATAAATCCCTCCTGATAGGGAGCAACATTATATGCAAAAACTCCGCCACCTGCCTTAACCTTGTTTATATAGTCAAGCACCTTTTCGTTATCGTGCATAGGAGTCGGCTCTCCTGTTTTTTCATGCACCCAGAAATCATCCATCCAGCAAAGGCCAAACCACTGCGTATCGCCTTCGCCTGAGAAGCGACCGTTTGGCAAGTGAATTATATCGTTTTCCTCACCTGCCTGAAAGTCGGATATATCCTTACCCCAATCACAGCCCCAAGGCTCAACGCCTCTGAAATTAAAGGCAACAATAGAGTCGGGATTGCCAGCCCTTAAAGCCTCTGCGTAACGCTTATAATCGTATCTTGTGCCTCTACCCTTACAGATAGGTGGCTCATAGCAGCAGTCAATCCACCAGCCGTGGATTTTCTTGCCGTATCTACGGGAGATAGCCTCTGTAAGCTTATAGCATATTTCGGCATGATATGAGGGGTTCTCCCAGAATTTTGTAACTTCCATATAGTTGGGAGTTGTAGAGCCCTCACCGTTAAAATAGAACATAAGTCGGATTCCGTGAGGCTCAAGCTTGTCTGCAAGCTCACTTATAAGGTCATACTCACTTGTAAGCCCCTCCATAATTTCATCAAGCTCAGGCAATGGAAAGGGCACATTCATATCAGCGTGTGTGATTGTAAAAAATACAAACTTGGCACCACTTTCCACAATCTGTGAAACAAATTTGTCAAGCTGAAAATCTCTTATTGCCTCAGCGTGAGGCTTTTTCTCACCCTCACAGGGCATAGATTGGGTGGTCCAGTGTACAAAAAGTCCGAACTTCGCCTCATAAAACCAATCTGTTCTGTTACTCATAAATTATCCTTTCACGTAGTTACATAAGATTTATAAAGTTTGTGTCTATGTTATTATTCAACAGTGAATATAGCTCTGAAATATAACCGGAGCTGTCATCTGAAATGTATTTTTCTAGAACATCAATAACAGTTTGTTTATAGCTTATATCTATTCTAAATCCCTTGGAAATTCTTTTTAGCATTCCTTTGTAAAAGGGAATTTTAATTTTAAGCTCATAGTATGGTGATAAATTTTCATTCAAGCTATTCATAAGAGTTATAGCCTTTTCTTTATCTAATGAATTAACAGGTGCAGAAGATTTTTTCTTTATTTTCCCTTTGATAAATGCAACTACAAACACGCCTAAAAACAATAGTATATTATATCCTAAAAATAAGCATAAAGCTATTATCTGCAATTTACCGAAGCCATTGTTTTTTAAGTGAGCAGTTACTGCATAAGCGCAAAAAACACCTAAGCAAAAATCCAAAATTAAAAGAAAAATAACAAATTTGAATGATTTTGATTTGTAAACATTATTCATTAAATCACCTCTACACTCATTATACAGTTTAGTAGTATTCTTGTCAATGTTTTCATTTAAAAGTAGATATTTAAAGTTTTTGTGAGGCTCCCTTGTGTAAAGGGAGCTCCCGACGGAGACGGGTGAGGGATTGTGAAGGCGAAAGCAGAAGATAATGAAAAATAAGAGATAGAAAAAAACCAATCCCTCCGACATTTTCTCACGAAAATGCCACCTCCCTTTACACAAGGGAGGCTTGATATTATGTCATATAATTTATTAAAAATAAAAACACCAGTCGAGCTGGTGTTTTATTATTATACATT
>JAFTHF010000186.1 GCA_017457545.1 Clostridia bacterium | reverse complement strand
GTGGCGTTCCTCAGATTGAGGTTACATTCGATATCGACGCTAATGGTATCGTAAACGTAACAGCAACAGATAAGGGTACAGGCAAGGAGCAGCCCATCACTATCCAGTCCTCTACAAATATGAGCAAGGAGGATATTGATAAGGCTGTTAATGAGGCTGCTAAGTATGCTGATGAGGATAAGAAGGCTAAGGAGGCTGTTGAAACTAAGAACCGTGCAGAGTCCCTTATTTTCCAGTGTGAAAAGTCACTTAACGAAATCGGAGACAAGGTAAGCGAGGACGATAAGGCTCCCGTTAAGGCAGCTATCGAAAAGCTTAAGGAAACAGTTAAGACAGGTGACACAGAGGCTATCAAGGCTGACTGTGATGCTGTTGAAAAGGCTTTCTACGCAGTAAGTGAGAAGCTCTATGCTCAGCAGGGTGGCGCACAGGGCGCAGGTCCTGATATGGGTGGCGCACAGGGTGGAGATAACTCCTACTATAACGCAGACTTTGAGGATAAGACAAACAACTAAACAACAAAGGGCAGGATTTTTCCTGCCCTATGTGAGGTATATAAATGGCAGATAAAAGAGATTATTATGAAACTCTGGGTATAAATAAGGGTGCCAGCGCTGACGAAATCAAGAAGGCGTACCGTTCCCTTGCTAAAAAATACCATCCCGATATGAATCCGGGCAATGCCGAGGCAGAGCAGAAGTTTAAGGAAATCAACGAGGCATACGGTGTCCTCTCCGATCCCGATAAAAAGTCCAAGTATGACCAGTACGGCCACGCAGCCTTTGATCAGACAAGCGGCTTTGGAGGTGGAGGCTTTGGAGGCTTCGGTGGCTTTGACTTTGATATGGGTGATATTTTCTCCTCATTCTTCGGCGGTGGCTCATCCTCATCACGCAGGGCAAATGCTCCTCAGCAGGGTGACGATATCGGTGTAAGAATTATTCTCTCCTTTGAAGAGGCCTTTTTCGGCTGTAAAAAGGAGGTAAGCTATGCAAGAATCCAGAAGTGCTCCGATTGTGGCGGTAGTGGTGCTGAAAAGGGCACAAGTGCCGAGAAGTGTACGAAATGTGGCGGTAGCGGTACTGTAAGAGTACAGCAGAGAACAGCCTTTGGCGTAATGCAGTCAACCACAGCCTGCCCCGACTGTAAGGGCACAGGTAAGATTATAAAGACACCCTGTCAGAACTGTAAGGGCAAAGGCATGGTAAAGATAAATAAGAAGCTTGAGGTTACAATCCCTGCAGGTATTGACGACGGACAGAGAATTGCCCTTCGTGATCAGGGTAACGACGGCAGAAACGGTGGCGCAGCAGGCGATCTTATTATTCAGGTTTCCGTTCGCCCCCACGCAGTATTTGAGCGTGACGGCAAGGACCTTTACTGTGAAATTCCCATTACCTTTGCAGAGGCAGCCCTTGGCGCAACAATCAAGGTGCCTACAATGGAGGGTGAGGTTGATTATACTATTCCCGAGGGTACACAGACAGGAACTATGTTCACCGTTAAGCAGAAGGGTGTTCCCGATGTAAACGGCAGAGCAAGAGGTCACCTCTATTTCAGGGCTATTGTAGAAACTCCCAAGAATTTAAGTGAAGAGCAGAAGAAGCTTCTCCGTAGCTTTGCGGAAAGCTGTCAGGAGAAAAATTTTTCTAAGCGCAGCAGCTTTTTCAGTCGCTTCAAGAAATGAGGAAGTAATGGAAAATAATATGTGGATACAGATAAAGGTTACATCTAAGGTGGAAAATCTTGATGACCTTTGCGCTGTTATGAGTATGCTTTCAAACGGACTTCAGATTGAGGATTATTCCGACATCGAGGACCGAATCCTCGATGGCGTATACGGGGATTTGATTGATGAAAGCGTTTTAAACGCTGACAGAACCGTTGCCTCAGTATCAATTTACGTGCCCGCAGATAAGCCCACAGAGCATTATACAATGTTTATAAGCGAGAAGCTTGACGCACTTAAGATAGAGGCAAAAACTGAGCTTATTTCTCTTTGTGAGGAGGACTGGGCTAACTCATGGAAGCAGTACTATAAGCCTATTAAAATCGGCAATCGCTTGGTTGTAGTTCCCATGTGGGAGAAATATGATGCATCAAACGGGGAGATCGTTGTTAAAATGGATCCCGGTATGGCATTCGGCACAGGCACTCACGAGACAACACGCCTTTGCGCTACCTTGCTTGAAAAATACATAAGCGAGGAAAGCCTTATGCTTGATGTTGGCTGCGGTAGTGGAATTCTGGCAATCTGCGCATCCAAGCTTGGCGCCAAGCAGTGCTATGCCTACGATATTGACCCTGTTGCCGTTAAGGTTTCCCGTGAGAACGTAAAGGATAATGACGTTACTAATATTGAGTGCGATGTTTCCGACCTTCTTGCAGGCGTTAAGGCAGGCAAGTACGATGTAATTACTGCAAACATTGTTGCAGATATTATTATCAGAATGCTCCCCGATATTTCCAAGTTTATGCACAAGGATACAGTGCTTATTCTTTCAGGCATAATTGACGAAAGGTGCCGGGACGTGTACGATTCTATCGCTAAAAACTCCTTTGAGATAGTAGAAGAAATCCACGAAAACGGCTGGTGCGCTATTTCCGTTAAGGTAGCATAATGTAAATATAAGCCGAGAATTTTTCTCGGCTTTGCTTTTTTCTTGACATTATTAAATATAAGTGATATTATATATACATTAAAGGTTGGAGGTGCGCTATGCCCAGATTTTTTATAAGAGCAGAGCAGGTGAGCTATTTGGATAACGGAGCAAGGACTATTACCATAAGAGGCGAGGATGCCCACCATATTTCCCGTTCTCTCCGTATGGCCGAGGGAGAGGAAATTACGGTCTGCGATATGCAAAAAAACGTATACGTATGCAAAATTTCGGGCTTTTCTGCTGATGAGGTGTATCTTGATGTAGTGGAACAGGCAGCTTCCGACACGGAGCCCGTATGCTACATAAAGCTTTATCAGGCTATCCCTAAGGGCGACAAGCTTGAAACCATAATTCAAAAATCTATTGAGTGTGGAGTGTCCGAAATCATTCCCTTTGCATCGGAAAGATGTATTGCCAAAATAGAGGGCAAGGATATTCAAAAGAAAGCAGAGCGCCACAACAAGATTGCAGAAAGCGCCGCAAAGCAGAGTGGACGTGGCATTATTCCCAAGGTGCGTGAGGCTATGAAATATAACGAGGCTCTTAACGATGCAGCAGATTGCGACCTTATGATTTTCTGCTATGAGGGTGATAACACCTGCTCACTTAAGGAAATACTGAGAGAAAACAAAAACGCAAAAACCATCTCACTTATAATCGGCTCAGAGGGTGGGTTCAGCCTTAAGGAGGTAGAGCTTGCTAAGGGTAAGGGAGCAAAAATTGCAGGACTTGGAAAAAGAATTTTAAGGTGTGAGACAGCACCCAGCTTTGCCCTTGCCTGTATTGCATACGAGACAGAACTGTGATTTTTGTGTAAAATGGCAAAAGAATATACAAAATTCACAAAAAAATATTAAAAAAAGTATTGAAATGACCCTTAAAATAGTGTAATATAGATATACAGAATGCGCAAATTGCACAAATTGACTTTATTTGGAGGTTAAGATATGTCTAACAGATTATTCCAGGGTATTATCCACCAGATGCACGATGCGGTTGACCGCGTTATAGGTGTTATTGACGACTCAGGCGTTGTTATTGCTTGCAGCGAGCTTTCTAAGATTGGTGAGCTTCGTTCAAGAGCAAAAGAGGAAATGGTTTTCACCACAGATACTATGGTTGTTGAGGGATACACATATCAGCCTATCGGTAGCGGAGCAAAATCCGAATTTATGGTATTCGTTGAGGGCGAGGATAAGCTTGCTGAGAAGTATGCGTCCATTCTTGCTATCTCCCTTTCCAATATCAAAAGCTACTACGACGAAAAGTGCGATAAAAGCTCATTCATCAAGAATATTATTATGGACAATATCTTGCCTAGCGATATTTACGCAAAGAGCAAGGAGCTCCATTTTGACGGTAACGACCACCGTGTAGTATTCCTTGTAAGATTCTATTCCAGAACTGAAATTATGCCCTTTGAAATTCTTCAGAATATGTTCCCCGATAAGTCCAAGGACTATGTTATCGCAGCAGGGGATCAGGATATCGTTGTTGTTAAGGGCTTGGCAGACGACGCTGACCTTTTGGAGACAGAAAAGATCGCACAGAGCATCTCTGACACCTTAAGCTCCGAGTTCTACTGCCGTGTTGGTATCGGTATCGGTACTATCGTTGATAATATTAAGGATCTTGCACGCTCCTACAAGGAAGCGCAGATCGCTATTGAGGTTGGTAAGGTATTTGAGACCGAAAAGGAAATTGTAAGCTACGAAAACCTTGGTATCGGCCGTCTTATCTATCAGCTTCCCACCACTCTTTGCGAGATTTTCTTGACAGAGGTGTTTAAGCACGGCTCTATCGAAACTCTCGATAAGGAAACACTTCAGACAATTCAGGTATTCTTTGAGAACAACCTTAACGTGTCAGAAACCTCACGTAAGCTCTTTGTTCACAGAAATACTCTTGTATACAGACTTGACAAGATTAAGAAGCTTACAGGGCTTGACCTCCGTCAGTTCGACCATGCAATCACATTTAAGGTTGCCCTTATGGTAAGACGCTATCTTACAGCTAAGCCTATTAAATTCTAATTTTTAACAGAAACTCCGTAACAGGAGTTTTTGTGCGTAAAGTGATCAAAAAAGTTAAATAATTTAGTGAAAGGGCATACTTGCCACACGAGGTAATAACAATGGAAGAAAAGAAATTAACCTATACTGCCGAGGGCTTTGAAAAGCTTAAGGAGGAATATGATTATTTAAAAAATGTTCGCCGTCAGGAAGTAAAGGAATTACTTAAGGAAGCAAGATCCTTCGGTGACTTATCCGAAAACAGTGAATATGATGAAGCAAGAGATCAGCAGGCTAAGGTAGAAAGCAGAATTGCAGAGCTTGAATACCTTATGAAGAATGCTGTTATCATTGATACAGACGCAGTTAAAAACGTAGTAAGCCTTGGCTCTACTGTAATTCTTAAGTACGCAGACGGTACAGAGAAGCAGTATGACCTTGTAGGCTCCAATGAGGTTGATCCTCTCCGTGGTAAGATTTCTGACCGTTCTCCTATCGGTATGGCTATTATCGGTCACAAGAAGGGCGAGAATGTTACAATTGAAACTCCCGCAGGCGAGAGAGATGCAGAGATTGTAGATTTCTATAAGACAAAATAAGAGGACATTAAAATGCAGGAAAACGTAAATAATGCTGAAAATGTAAATGAAGAGCTTGAATTAAGCGAAATCTTGCAGATTCGCCGTGACAAGCTTGCTGCACTTTGCGAGGCGGGTAATAACCCCTTCGAAAAGGTTAAGTACGATGTTGACACATATACAGTAGATATCGTAAATAATTTTGAGGAATACGAGGGCAAGACAGTAAAGATTGCCGGCAGACTTATGTCCCGTCGTGATATGGGTAAGGCTAACTTTATTGACGTTGCTGACGGTAAGGGCAGAATCCAGTGCTACATCAGAATCAACGATATCGGTGAAGAGAATTTTGAACAGTACAAGAAGTGGGATATCGGTGATATCGTAGGTATTTCCGGTATGGTATTCAGAACAAGAAGAGGCGAAATCTCCGTACACGTGTACGAAATTGAGCTTCTTGCTAAGTCACTCCTTCCCCTTCCCGAGAAGTTCCACGGTCTTAAGGATCAGGAAACAAGATACAGACAGAGATACGTTGACTTAATTGTAAATCCTGAGGTTAAGGATACATTTTATAAGAGATCACAGATTCTTAAGGAAATCCGTAACTACCTTGATTCCAAGGGATTTTTGGAGGTTGATACTCCTATTCTTGTTCCCCTTGAAATCGGTGCCAGCGCAAGACCCTTTGTAACTCACCATAACACACTTGATATTGATATGTATCTCCGTATCGAAACAGAGCTTTATCTTAAGCGACTTATCGTTGGCGGTATGCACAGAGTATACGAGGTAGGCAGAATCTTCAGAAATGAGGGTATGGATACTAAGCACAACCCTGAGTTTACATCTATTGAGCTTTATCAGGCGTTCACAGACTATAAGGGTATGATGGACCTTGTTGAAGAAATGAACAAGATGCTTGCAGTTAAGATTTGTGGCTCTGAGAAGATTATGTATCAGGGCAACGAAATTGATATGGGCCATTGGGAAAGACTTACAATGGTTGAGGCTGTTAAGAAGTATGCAGGCGTTGACTATAATGAATGGGCAACTGATGAGGACGCAAGAGCTTGTGCTAAGG
>JAFTHF010000185.1 GCA_017457545.1 Clostridia bacterium | reverse complement strand
GGGCAACAAGCCCGAAAAGGGCGACGTGCTCTCCTGGGCAGAATCTAGCGCCGTGGTCTCTGCCAATTCGGTGCTTGGCGCCAGATGCAACCGCAATTCGGGCATCATCGATATCATGGGCTCCATCGATAGCCTTAGCCATTTCACAGTTAAGATAGGGGTCCTCACCGCTGGACTCCATAACACGTCCCCAACGTGGGTCACGCACAAGGTCAACCATGGGCGCAAAGGTAACGCTTACACCGTCAAGGCTGGCCTCCTTAGCTGCCATGGCTGCCAGCTCCTTGGCAAGCTCACGGTCAAAGGACGCAGCAACAGCAAGATTAATAGGATAAAGTGTACGGTGGCCGTGAATTACGTCCTGCATGAATATGGGAGGGCGCTTGCTCTTGCTCTTATCAAGAAAGTTTTCAAGGGCATCAATCATTGTTTCAGCGCCAACAAGGTTAAGAGATGTACCCACATCAAAAATCATATCCTTATCAAGCTTAAGCTTACTGTTGGGACCTGTAATAATGTGGTAGGTGCTCCATTTTGTTAAAAAGGTAGCTGTTGTGATTTGCTCAAGGTGATAGATTTTCTCCTTGAGAGTCATTTTTGAAAGAATTTCTTCAGTTCTTTTACTCATTTTATTCTCCTTTATAAGAAGCCTTTATTCGATATTCGGTATTCACGTATAATATCGGGTGCTTTTTATATTTTGATTTCTGCTATATGGGGACGGTGATCTGAGGCTATAAGCGAAGGAATGTCGGCAGATACTACCTCAATATCGGGCGAAACAAAAATGTAGTCTATTTTTATAGTAGGCTTATCCGACGGCCAGCTAAGCTTAGAGGAATTAAAAAGGTCGCCGGTATCCTTCATTTTCGCTTTTATGGGAGCTAAGACGGGATTGTCGGGAGAAACGTTAAAATCACCCATAAGAATACATTTTGTATCGGTTATGTGCTTAATTACGGTGTTAACGGCATTTTCATGCTCATCGGGATTTAAGCCAAAGTGGGTAGCAAGGACGGTGAGCCCATTTTCCAAAACCGCCTTAAGAAGACATCGTGTTTCGTAAAAGCCATTATATTTTCGGGGGCTCGGGTCGGGAATCATAATTACCTCTGCGCTCTTAATGGGGTAACGGGAGAGAAGCCCGTTTCCGTAGTCGCCGTAAACATCAAAAATCGCCTTAGCAAAGAAAAAGTAGGGTAGAGTGGTTAATTTTGACAGCTTTTGTGTCTGCTTATTGTACTCCTCATGCTTGCTGTTATCAAACATTTCATTAAGAGCCACAATATCGGCATCAAGTTGGTTTATGGCGTCTGCCATAACCTGAAAATCTATCTTTTGATTAAGATAATCAAGACAGTGCTGAGTGTTAAATGTCATAATTTTCATAATACACACCTCATTTTAGTTAAAGCATCTATACGCTTTATTTAATTCTATCATAAAGAAGCATTTAAATCAATAAATCCTAGAAATTTTAGTTTTTTCTTTACAAAGCAGCTTTGCATATGATAGAATGAAATCAATAAATACTGTGAGGTGTATTATGTTTATACAGTCTACTGAAAAAAGCTATTGGAAAAACGGTAAAGCAGCAAAGACAGAGGGCACTCGCCTTACCTTTGGTGAGGAAAAGCAGACAATACGTGGATTTGGCTGCTGCTTTAGTGAGCTTAGCGCGCTTGCACTTAACGAGCTTTCCGAAAAGGATAAAAAAGCTGTGCTTGACGAATTGTTTACGGAAAACGGCTGTAATTTTAACTATTGCCGTACTCCCATAGGCGCCAGCGACTTTGCTACGGATTTCTATTCATATAACGAAACAGAGGGCGACTACGAAATGAAGAATTTCTCTATTGAAAGAGATAAAAAACTTCTTCTTCCTCTTATTTTGGAGGGCGTTTGCCGTCAGAAGAATATGCAGATGTTTGCATCCCCCTGGTGTCCGCCTCTTTGGCTAAAGACACATAAGGCATACAGCTTCGGCGTATTCAACAGAACAGAGGAAAACCTTAAGGCGTATGCCCTTTATTTTAAAAAGTACGTTCAGGAATATCATAAGGCAGGCGTGCCTATTATTCATGTTCACCCACAAAATGAGCCATGCAGCAATCAGGTATTCCCGTCCTGCGTATGGCACGGAAACGAGCTTGCTGATTTTATCGGCGGATACCTTGGCCCTGCCCTTGAGGACGAAAACGTAGATATCTTCTACGGTACAATAAACGGTCCTGAGGGTGGTGACCGTTATGCGTGGACAAAATACTGTCACTATCTTGGCCTTGCAATGCAGGACGAAAGGGCAAGAAAATATATAAAGGGCGTTGGATATCAGTGGGCAGGCAAGTTTGCCATTCCTCAGACAAGAGATGACTATCCCGACCTTGAGCTTATCCAGACAGAGTCCGAATGCGGAGACGGTAAAAACACCTGGGAGAGAATGCTGGAGGTGTTTGGTTTAACACGTCATTATTTCCGTTTCGGCGCAACCGCATACGTATACTGGAATCTTGCATTAAAGGCAGACCAGCCAAGCACATGGGGCTGGAGACAGAACTCCCTTGTTTCCGTAAAGGACAAAAAAGGAACACTTACCCCCGAATTTTACCTTATGAAGCATTATTCTCACTTTGTAAAGAGAGGCGCTAAGTATGTTGAAATGAAGGGCGAATTTGCATCAAGCTGCTCTGCATTCCGTAATCCTGACGGACAGATGGTTGTAGTAGCATATAATCCCTATGATTTCAAAAAGGTTATTACCATAGAGGATAAGTCCTATGAGCTTGAGCCGTATTCTATTAATACAATAGTGTTATGAGTATAATTTATAAAGACGGCATAGGCATTATTGACACCCGTGCGCCTGAAAACAAGGTGATAAACGGAGATGAAATAGGCGTTTGCTATACCCTTGACAGTGACGATATAACGAAGGGCAAAAAGCCATGGGGTATTCCCTATATAGACAGGCATGATCCGTTTCTTACGAAAAACGGTGTCCTGTATGCTAAGGAAACAGACACACGTCTTGGGATTTCCCCAATTCTTGACGGTATTAGGCTGAGCATCAGCTCGAAAAGAGAAGACCTGAGTGAATTCGGCATAAATCTCCCGTTTAACTTTATGGGGAAGTTAAACGGAGGGGGCTGGGAGAATCAATTTCTTTTCAATTCCCCCTATACGTCTACTGACAAAAGGATAATTTATGCTTATCTGACTAATCCTAAGGGCAACAATCTAGCGGTTGCCGTTTTAAGCGATAGTGATGGATGGAAGATGGATTATTCCACTTATCTTTGGTCACATTACTTTATAAATCTTAAGCTTTACGCCAATTATGACAAGGTATTCGGTACAAAAAGACGGGAAAAGAAGCTTGAAATAGCTATTTTACCCGTTTCCGACTTTAGTGACTGCCTTAATAAGCTTAGTAAAATCTATGATGTACCATTTCTCGATTATAGAGTCGGAGGAGGCAAAATAGGTGACACTGTGTTGCTTATTCCCTACGGTGAACCCGATTCTCTTATTGAAATTTCAGAAAATGGAGAAAGAGCTCTGCCGTTTTCAACGGAATACACAATAACAAATGAGTGGGAAACAACCTTAATCCCCGTAAAAAACGGCAAAAATGGCGCACACGTGTCTGTTTTTGGATATAAGTCCTATGAAAGCCTGTATAAAAAGTCCTTAGATACCGTAAGGCTTGATGTAATTATGGCTCGCACTAACGGTAACCTGTGTGAGCATCAATGCTGGGTAAGTGCTATGCTCAGATTCCTTATGAAGCACAAGAATATGCTGACTAAGGAGGAAACAGAAGCATATGAGAGCAAGCTAAGACATATCCTTTCCGTAATTACTGAGGAGGACGAAAGCAGGGCTGTTCCCGAAATTACGGTTTTAAAGACACCTCACGGCAGATTTAATGCATATAATGTGTATAAATCCTGTCGTGTACAGGAGCTTGCCTTCGGAATTACTATTCTTTTAGATGCTTATAAATATTTCAAGGACGAAAGATATCTTGAATATGCAAAGGGCGCAATTAATTGCTTTATTACCGATTATCAAAAGGACGATGGACATATTGAGGTTACTTGGGATGATGGTAACAGAGAGGATTATACTACTGTTTGCTGTCCTATGATTCCTGTGTGCGATATGGCCAACTTTATGGCTGATAAGAATAAGGAGCTTTACCAAAAATACAGAAAATCTGCCGATAAAATGGCTGAATATCTGTACCGTCGTGGCATGAAATTCCCCACAGAGGGTGGAAAAAGTGACAAGGCTGAGGAGGAAATGGAGGACGGCTCAATTTCCTGCACCGCATTGGCTCTTTTGTATTACTGTAAAAATATTGAGCGCAGAGAGGAATATATAGCCAAGGCAAAGGAGATTCTTGACGTTCACGAAAGCTGGGTTATCAACACCCCAATCTGTCAGATGCACGGTTCATCCTTAAGATGGTGGGAAACTCAGTGGGAGGGAGACGCAGACGGCCCTGCGATCTGTGCCGGTCACGCTTGGAGCATCTGGCGCGCTGAGGCAGACTATCTCTATTATTATTTGACAGGCGATATCAAATATCTTTATAAGGCTGAAAACGGCTTTCTTACCAACCTTTCCAAAATCCACAGGGACGGCAGAAGCTTTGCAAATTATAATCCCGATGAAATAAACGGTGGAGGCTTCCACTCCAGAGTGGAGGAAACCACTCTTAAAATCGCTGACAGATTTCCGTCACATGAGGACTGCGGACTTTCTCGCTATGTATGGATAAGAATGAATGATACCCTTTTAAAATAAAAAAAGTCGACACTTGGTCGACTTTTTTGTTATTTTGGCATTTTAAAGCTGATTTTAAAGCCTCTTTGTCCCTTGGGGAGTATATAATCAAGAATATAGCAATCAAGAGGTGTTGAGCTGTCGTTATGATGTCTTATTTCCTTAACTGATATAACAGGCACGAGTCCGTCAGCATAAAGAGCTACGTCCTCAATACATGTAGTATCGCCCTTTATTACAGGCTTGGATAGAGTTATAAAGCGCTCCTTTATCTCTGCATCTCTTGTAAGCTCATAGCTGTCCTCAAGGATTATTTCATTCTCAAGAAATGTGAATTTTCTTGGCAAACGGCTAAGAAAATCAATACCGTATCCGTTTTTTATGTCCATTTTAATGGTGGAGCTTGATTTATCGTGGTCAATATACACATTTTCACGTCTTATTCCGTCCTCACCGATTCCGTCAAAAATGGGAAGATTATGGGAGTAGGCTGATGGGTGGAAGAATGTATATCTTAATTTATCGTGATAGCCCTTTTCATAGGGACCTGCTCCAAGGTCGCATATAATCTGCTTATTGTTTCTTGAAATTATAAAGTTGCCAACATCAATATGGTTGTGGCTTTCACCGTTGTTACCACCCTTGGCTGCAAAGCCGTAATAGGGAGTCCTCTTTACAAAAATGGCGCTGTTTTCCATATTGTATTCCACATTGCTTAATATACTATCAGACATATAGTCGGGATTATAGTAAATATAGGACCTTAAAAGGAAATTGAAATGTGTATTATCCTCCATATGTCCGTATATGTAGGGTAAGCACTCAATGTCATTTGGATAAATTGACTTTAGCATATGGACTAAGCCAAGGGGCATATGCTGATACATACTGCAATCGCTGAAGGAAACAATAACATCTCTGTCAAGATACATTTTTTGCATAAATGTAGCGATTGTTTTTACCTTTTCATTTTTAAACCAGTCAAATTCACCCTTGGTAAGCTCCTTTTGAAGAGCTGCATAATTTACAAAAAAGCCAAAGCCGAACGCCCAGTAGCCCGTACCTTCAACGCAAACACCGTCATCGGCAAAGCTATCAAGATAATTCTGCATTGACGCATCAAGACGTTCTCTTTCCTTAAGATAAATTTCGGGGAACTCATACATCATAGCACCACCCACTCCACCGGAGCAAACAGCAGTCCAGTTGTTGCCGTGATTTTCCCAGAAGAATTTTCTAGAAAGGTACGGCTCAATAGTTCTGCGCTTTATTTCAGCATGGATTCTGTCCTTTAAAAGCTGAGGAAATCTGTCCTGAAACAGATTTTTTATTTCAGCCAGTCCAAAGGCAACAGATGCTGCAAAAATATCAATAAGACCGGGGTCATAATCGGCAGGGGTTCTGCCGTAGTAGCTGTTATAGTGACCGAGAGGCGCCCAGGTGTATTCGTTACAGTAAGCCCAGACCGTGTTAATAAGGTCATTATAGTATTGCTCATTTTCGGGATAAATCAAGGAAAGAATGGCTGAGGACTGTAAATGGTCAAATTGCATTCTCCATAGGCCGTTATCGTTGTTATTTAAAATCTCCTCAGCAGAATGAGGACGGGGAGCAGATTTGCCAAAGGACTTTTCGTAAATGGTATTAAGCTCCTGTCTGTGAATGGCGAAATCCTCCGATGTGCGTACTCTTTCCCAAAATTCCTTATTCCTTGCAAAATCTAACATAATTTCTCCTTATTCTGAAAGAAGGCTGTCAAGATATGCTTTCAGCTTTCCTGAATCTCCGTCAAAAAGATATGTGTGTATTCCGTATGCGTCAGCACCTGCAATGTTAGCCTTGTTGTCATCAATAAATATGCTTTCCTCAGCCTTAATATCACAATGCTCACAAAGATAATCAAATATTCTCTTGTCAGGCTTTACAATTCCAAGATAGCCTGTCATAACTATACTGTCAAATTCCTTAAGGCACTCAATTTCTCCGCTGTGGTCGGCAAAGTATTTTGAAATGTTGGAAAGAAGACAGATTTTAACTCCGTAGGTTTTCTTAAGATAGGAAACTAGGTCCTTCATACCCTCAACCTCGGGAATATTGTATATCAAGTTGTAGTAGATTTTATCTGCCACATTCCAAAGGCGCTCGGGCAGTCGCTTACGGCACTCGGCAAGGGTTTCTTCATTTGTAATAGTACCTGCATCAAGCTTGTCCCAGTACAAACGGTCAAATACTACCTCCTCAAGAAGGGCTGCGTCCTCCTTATCCTGAACATAAACTCCAACCATATATTTAGGATTGAAATATACCATTACCTGACCAAAGTCAAAAACTACGTTTTTAATACTCATAATATACCTCAAAATAAGTTTTTTATTATTTTACCATTTCATTTAACAATAGTCAATAATATTGACTAAATTCCCTTATTTATTAAATATGAACATATGCACAGATATAATAAACAGGCAAAAGAACAGCCACCCTGCAAGCAAGGTGGCTTAATTTATTCCTGTTGATTTTGCTCCTCTGCGATGTATTCAACCAAATAGCTGATAATATCGCTTGGTGTATGGGCAATATTTGTTGCGCCTGCGTGACGCAGGGTTTCCTCATCGCGATAGCCCCAGCTGACACCGATAAATTTCATTCCTGCATTAAGGGCAGTATCCACGTCAACATCTGAGTCGCCTACATACAGGCATTTATCGGGGCGCACGCCCATAGCCTTGGTAATGTAGCTTACGGCAGCGGGATTTGGCTTGGGAGGTAAATCCGTCTGACCCATGGCGCAGGTAAAGATATCCTCATCAAAAAGCTTCTCAACAATACCCTTAACGTATATGTCCTGCTTGTTTGAAAGAATACCAAGCTTAAAGCCTAAGCTTTTAAGCTCAATAAGCATCTCCTCAATGCCTTCATAAACGTGGGTCTTGTTGCAGTAATAGTTTTTGTATTCGTTATTGTAGTCGGAAAGTGCGCTTTCCACAATAAAGTCAATGTTCTGCACATCACGTGGCAAGGAGCGCTTAATAAGGTTTCTTGCACCGTGGTTTATAAACTTGTGAATGTCCTCACGGCTTCTTTCCTTGTAGCCAAGTCTTGAAAGCACTGCGTTAACACCGTCACGGATATCGTCAATGGTGTTACAAAGTGTGCCGTCAAGGTCAAATATAATAGCTCTTATCATCTTAGTCCTCGTTCTTCAGATACTCAGTAGGAGATACACCGAAGAAGCCCTTGAAGGAACGGTTGAAGGTACGCATGGTAGCAAATCCGCAAAGGGGCGCTATCTCAGCCATCTTAAGGTTACCCTCCTTAAGCATTTCAAGTGCACGGTCAAGCCTGTACGCTGTAAGATAGTCATAGAAGGTAATATTTGTAGCCTCTTTAAAGATGTGTGAAAAATAGAATACGGAAAGATCGCAGTATTCGGATACATCTGCAAGAGAAACGTTTTCCTTGTAGTTTGCACAGATAAATTCGTCAACAGACTTAAGAAGTGAAACGTTTGCGCTTACACGTCTTAGCTCGCTCTCATCAAGAGAGTAGCCTGCCTTTGCACGAAGAATATCGCAGATAAGTGCGTTGATAACAGAGCTTACCTTTAATGTGTAGCCGATTTCCTTTGCATCAAGCTCAGCCTTGATTTCCTCTATGTATGCAACAGCCTTTGTGTTAAGGGATGTGTTCTTGTATAACCTGTTTTTTGCCATACGGTATGCAAAAAAGCTTACATTTTCAGTAATTTCAAGGGGAGAAGCAGACAAAATAAGAGCTTCGTTTTCATTTACTGATTTAAATGCGTGAATCTGTCCGGGCATAAATATAGCAATATCACCCTTACGAAGATTGTAGCTTTCGTCCTCGCTTGTTACGGTGGTATCACCAGATACAATATAGATTATTTCAATACCGCTGTGAGAGTGAGGAAAGTAATTAATGTTCTTAACTGAAGTAACCTGACTTGGCTTGCTGTCGCACATAAGGTGCTCATAATCGAAAAGTAATGACATAATTCCTCCTAAAAATTTATTTTACACTTATATAATATCATATAAAAAAATAAAAAGCAATAATTGTCTTATAAAAAATTTATTAAAGTGTTGAACTATTTTTTGCTATATGTTAAAATAGATTAAGAAATAAGCTTTCTTTAAGGAGAAATATATGAAATACTTAATTGGTATAGACGTTGGCACGTCGGGCACTAAGAGTGTGCTTTTTGACACCTTAGGCAACGAAATCGCATCGGTTACAGAGGAATACCCCTTGTATCAGCCGAAAAACGGTTGGGCAGAGCAGAAGTCGGAGGACTGGTGGAATGCAGTATGTAAGACGCTTAAATTTTTAACCCCCTATGCAAAGGACGGAGAAATTTGCGGCATCGGTATTTCCGGTCAGATGCACGGACTTGTAATGCTTGATGAAAATAATGAGGTTATAAGAAACTCAATTATCTGGTGTGATGGCAGAACCACCGAGGAATGTAAGGAAATTGAGGCTGTAATCGGTCACGACAGGCTTATGGAGATAACCTGCAATCCTGCCCTTGAGGGCTTTACCGCAGGTAAGATTATGTGGGTAAAGAAGCATGAGCCCGAAAATTATGCACGCTGTAAGCATATTCTTCTTCCTAAGGACTACATAAGATTTAAGCTTACAGGGGAGTATGCTACCGAGGTTTCCGACGCATCGGGCATGCAGCTTCTTGATATAGAGGGCAGATGCTGGAGCGAGGAGGTATGCTCAAAGCTTGGCATTGATATGTCACTTCTTGCTAAGGTATATGAAAGCCCTGAGGCAACAGGATATGTTACCGAGGAGGCATCAGCGCTTACAGGTGTTAAGGCAGGAGTTGTTGTTGCGGGCGGTGCAGGTGATAACGCAGCTGCCGCAATCGGCGCAGGCGTATGTAAAAACGGCAAGGCATTTACAACTATCGGCACAAGCGGAGTAGTTTTTGCTCACACAGATAAGCCTATTTTTGATAAAAACGGCAGAATTCACACCTTCTGCTGTGCAGTACCCGGCAAATGGCACGTTATGGGAGTTACACAGGCTGCAGGCCTTTCTCTTAACTGGTTCAGAAATAATCTTGCAAAGGAAATTTCCTATAAGGAGCTTGATATACAGAGTGGAGAAATCCCTATCGGCTCCGATAAGCTTATATACCTTCCTTACCTTATGGGTGAGAGAACACCTATTCTTGACGTAAACTCAAGGGGTGTATACTTCGGTTTGTCAGCTATGCACACAAGGGCCCATATGGCAAGGGCGACTATGGAGGGCGTATCCTACTCCCTTAACAGCTGTGTGGAGCTTCTTTCAGACCTTGGCATTGACGTGTCTGACATGGTAGTGTGCGGAGGCGGTGGAAAGAGTAAGCTCTGGCAGAAAATTCTGGCTGACGTGTACGGAATTAACGTAAAAACACTTAAAAATCAGGAATGTGCAGCCCTTGGTGTTGCAATTCTCGGTGGTGTTGCATCAGGAGTATATTCCTCCGTTGAGGAGGGCTGCGATATTTGTGTAGCAGAAAAGAGTAAAACCGCAACAGACAGCGCAAATCATAACGAATATATGAAATACTATGAGCTCTATAAAAAGCTGTACCCCTCTCTCAAGGATAGCTTTAAGGAATTATCCACCTTATAAAATTTATGGCTTCTTATTACAGCAATCAAATAAAAAAGCGACACTGGGTGTCGCTTTTTTGTTTAAATATGAACTGAGCCTGTAAGCCGTGTTCTGTAATCGACGGTCATCTATCTTCGCGCACCGTCACCGGTACGCTCCGCATTACTGCGTTCCACCCACGAGAACGGCAAAGGCCTGATCGGGCAAAGAAAATCTCGTATGCGGTGTTGCTTCGGATAGGGTTTACACCCACCCCATG
>JAFTHF010000184.1 GCA_017457545.1 Clostridia bacterium | reverse complement strand
TGAGGTGGCAGACAGTGTAGAAAACTGCACCTTTTTACCATTCTCGAATCCGGGGAACGTATTGAGCAGTGCAAGCAGCACCTTACTCACGGCTTCTGCACCGTCAACATCAACCATGTTCTGTGTTGCCATTATCCACCACCTGCCCTTTCTTTCACGCCTGCTATCCAATACTCACCGTGTTGTGCCTTAGCAGTATCAAACCAGTGGTCGGTAGCCTGCGGATTTGAATATTTCAAAGGTCTGTCCGTAAGCACTTTTTTAGCACCTTTTCTTGCCCACGGACTACCTGTAACGGGATCAACCATAACTTTACCGCCATACTGAAAACGTCCATACGGTCCGGGGAAAACCACCTTTTTACCGTCCTCTTCAGTATGAGAGCGCTGTTGTAGTCCTCATGTAAGATGCGGCATATACGCCTTACAGTCCTCTAACACTCTGTCACCCAGCCACTGCTGAGCTTCTGTGAATTGCCTTGAGAATCTGTCAAGGCTCAAATTCACCCTAAAATTTGCTCCAACATAGGAGAAATTAGGAAAGTGAAACATATCGGACATATTTATCTACCTCCGATTTCAAAGTGAGGTAGCAAACCGTAAAATGCCGCAGAGCTTATCATGTAAACGCCGTCATAATCTTCATTCATAGTGTGGTAGAAGCTGGACTCATACTCCTCATCACTGATAGGGGTTAAGTCAGCCCATTCACCCTCATAAATAAAATCACATTCCGGCTTGAACGTGATACAGGCGGTAGGATTGTCACATTTTGCATACGCTTTAGCTCCTGTGTAGCTTTTCTCTGTACCGTCTGCCGTTGTAAACACCTTATCCTTAGTGCAGTGGATGATAATGCTTACAGTATCGTTGCTGTTCTTACCGTCCTTAGTGGAGTTACTGGCCTTATTTACGCCTAAATCAACGCCCTTGAAAACGGACGGATACCACAGCCCTGTAGCTTCGTGGTAATTAAACAGTGTGATCGTGTCTTGAAACATACCGCACCTCCCCTGCGTAGAGCAGGTTAATACCGTTAGCGTCAGGTATGTTAGCAAGATACTTAACGGCAATACTGCCTAACAGCTTGTTCTGTTCAACAGCGTTTGCCGCTGCCGCTGCATAGGTGGAAGCAGAGGCGTTACCCACGGCGTAAGAGATTGACTCTCTGCCGGAGGAGATAGAGGCTATAGCACCTCTATATGAGCCGTCTGCTGACTGCTGTGCAGTGGCAGCTTTACGCTGAAGGTCAATATGGTACAATGCTTCTGCAATGGCACACACAGCCTTTTTTACCTTTTCAGCATGAGCCTCAACAGTAGGAAACGCAAAAGTAAGTCTGCCAAAAGTGAGAGCGTCAATTTCATCACTTGCAAGGCTGAGCCACTTGTTAGCGTTCTTTTCTGTCAGCTCCTCACCGAAAAAGCTATCTTTGTAAAAAGTCAAATCTGCGTATGCTGCCATGTGAAGCCCTCCTTAGTCAGCCTTGCCGCCGTCAGCGCCGTCAGCTTTCTTATCGTCCTTTGCTGCCTTGCCCTTTGCGGTAACAGCAACATAGTTAGAGGACTTCTCCATAAGGGCAATAGTAGCCTTGT
>JAFTHF010000183.1 GCA_017457545.1 Clostridia bacterium | reverse complement strand
GATGAGGCAAGAGCTAAATATAACGAATTTAAAAAGTTTGGTAGCACAGAGCTTTATCAGGGACTTACCTTCTGGTCTCCAAATATCAACATATTCAGAGATCCACGTTGGGGACGTGGCCATGAAACCTACGGTGAGGATCCGTTACTTACAGGTAAAATGGGTACTGCCTTTATAAAGGGCTTACAGGGTAACGGAAAATACCGTAAGCTAGATGCTACAATCAAGCATTATGCCGTACATAGTGGTCCTGAATATGAGCGTCATGGATTTGATGCTGTAGTTTCTAAAAAGGATTTATATGAAACATATCTGAGCGCATTTAAATATTGCATTGACCATGCTGATCCATCTGCTGTAATGGGTGCGTATAACCGTGTTAACGGTGAGCCCTGCTGTGGAAGTAAAACACTTTTGCAGGATATTCTCTACGGTGAGTTTGGATTTAAGGGATATGTAGTGTCCGACTGTGGCGCTATACGTGATATTCATGTAGGTCATAAGGTAACAAGCTCTGAGCCGGAGAGCGTTGCTCTTGCTCTAAACAACGGCTGTCAGCTTAACTGTGGTGATGCTTATCTTAGCCTTTATGAAGCTTATGAAATGGATTTGATTACTGAAGAAACTATTACTGCTGCTGTTGAAAAGCTATTTGAAGCCCGTTTCCGTCTTGGAATGTTTGATGATGACTGTGAATATGACAATATTCCTTATGATGTTGTTGAGTGCGATAAGCACACTGCTCTAAATAGAAAAATGGCACAGGAAAGCACAGTTCTTCTTAAAAACAACGGAATTTTACCTCTTTCCAAGGATGTAAAAACAATTGCTGTTATCGGTCCTAATGCAGATAACTTTGGAGTTTTAAAGGGTAACTATAACGGTACTCCATCAAAATATTATACACCACTAAGGGGTTTACAGGATGCTTTTGATGGTAAGGTGCTGTATGCAGCAGGCTGTCACCCACATGACCCAAATTCAGGCAACTGGTGTGGTAATCCTATGCGTGAAGCAGAGATTATTGCACAGAAGTCAGATGTTGTTATTATGTGTATGGGTCTTAATCCTTCAATGGAGGGGGAAGAGGGCGATACATTTAACGGTGATGCTGCAGGTGATAAGAAGAATATTTTACTTCCAATCCCACAGCAGCAGCTGTTTGAACGTGTTCGTGCCATTGGAAAGCCTATTATATTTGTCAACATCAGTGGAAGCTGTGTTTCACTTGTTGAACAAGACAAATATTGCGATGCTGTAATTCAAAGCTTCTATCCCGGTGCGCAGGGAGGTAATGCTATTGCAGATATTATATTAGGTAAAGCATCACCTAGTGGACGCTTGCCTGTTACCTTCTATAAGGACGATAGCGATCTTCCTCCCTTCAGAGATTACAGCATGGAAAACCGTACATACAAATTCTTTAAGGGCACACCTCTTTACCCCTTTGGATACGGACTTACATATGGTAATGTTGAAGAAAAGTGGCTAGACGAAAATACCGTTGAGCTTTATAATAAAGACGGAATGGACACAGACTATTCTGTGTTGAAATTTAAAACTGAGCCTCACAAAGAGTTTGTTGATTTCAAAAAGGTATTTATCCGTGTCGGTGAGCATATTACTGTAAATTTCTAATATATTAAGCCTCAAATTCAAAAAATTTGAGGCTTTTTGCTTTACATATCTTATTTTATGTGATATACTTACATAAGCTTTCGGATTAGAGGTGTTATCTTTGAAATTATCTAATGATGCAAAAAATGCCGTAATGATAGGTACACTATGCTCTATCTCTTATCTGGCAGTATATTTTGCAAGAAATATATTAAGCGCTGGTACTCCTCAGAT
>JAFTHF010000182.1 GCA_017457545.1 Clostridia bacterium | reverse complement strand
TTTTTTATGCTTCCACAGTAAATGTGAAACTGCCGTCCTTAATGTCCTTTACGTTTATATTGATGCAGTAAACGTCGGAGCCTTTTTTAATGCTTCCGTCTACGTTACATTCAATTGCGTGTACGTCTACAATATAGTCGGCAGTAGCCTTTGTACTGTCAAATCTTATTGTAACACCGTCTACTGTAATCTTGCCGTCTGTAATTTTAGGCTTCTTAACAGCGATAAGTCTTTCTGTAAAGCTGCCCTCACCCTCAATAATAAATTCATCGGTGATTTCTACAGATGTGTCATAGGTTTTATAGGTACGTACAAGCTTTTTTAGTGCATCTATGCCGTAAATATTGGCAAAATCTATTTTGAGCACACCGTTTTCGTAGGTAGAAACAGATCTTGCTCCGGGGATATTCTTCTGATACTCACCGTTAATAATAGGGCAGTTATGTCCTCTTGATGACGCCTCAAGGAAGGTATATCTTATTTCATGCTCAAAGTACTGACGTGTGTAGGGACGAAGACCGATATCGCAAAGGACCTGTCTGTTGTCCTTGGAGAAGATAAAGGAGCCAACGTCATTATGGTTATGGCTGTCACCGTTCCAGCCACCACGTGCAGCAAAGCCGTAGGCAGGCTTACGCTGAACAAGCCAAGCCTCATCCTTCATGTAATAGGTTGCTTCCTTTGAAAGCTTTACGTTTGTAAAGCTCTTATCATAGCAAAGAAACTCATTAAGCATAAAGGGGAAGTAGTGTATATCGTGGATAAAGTTAGAGCGTGGAGGAAACTCAATAATATCGCCGTAGATTGTCTTAAGCTTATACATATAGCCAAGGCTCATGGAAATTCCCATACCTGCATCACCAAAGCTTACAGGCACCTTTTCGTCAAGGAAAAGCTTCTGTAGGAATGTAGCGATGTTGTTAAGCTTTTCGGAGTGGAGAAGGTCCTCACGGCCGTTTGTATAGTCATAAAGCATATCTGCATATTCCATATAGTAGCCAAAGCCGTAGCTCCAGTATCCGGGACCCTCAACGCATACGCCGTCATCCTTGTAGCCGTCAACATATTCCTGCATACAACGGTTAAGCCTGTCCTTTAAAAGCTCAAATACGTCGGGACGGTTAAGCATAAGGGCACAGCCTGATGCACCGGCGCAAACGGTAGTCCAGTTGTTAGCACGGAATTCCCAATGCCATCTCTGTGCAAGAAGAGGCTTTACAAGTCTACGGTCAATCTCTGCATCAATACGTGCGTTGATAAGAGGATGAAGTCTTTCACCAAGCAAATACTTTGTTATTGCAAGTGCCATAGACATAGTTGTAGCATCAAGGTCAAGCTCGGTGTTGTTATTAACATCAATGCTTGGCATATGAGCAGGAAGCGCCCATACATACTGGTCACACACCTCAAAGATAGTATCCTGAAGAAGTGTCAGATAATCCTCTCTCTCGGGATAGAGAAGATTTAAGAAAATAAGAGTAAAAAGTCTGTGCTGTCTTATAAAGAAGGTCTTTTGATATGTGGCTCTGTCGCCAACATCCTTGAAAAGACGGAAATGGCTGAATTTTGTGGTGGGAATTTCACCTATGCAAAACTCGTCATAGCACTTGTTTATGTAATCAACTGTTTCCTTGAAATCCGGATTTGTAAGATACTCCTGCCAGATTTTTTTATCATATGACTTACTTAAAATACTCATTTTTCCTCTCCCATAATCTCAAAGAGTGTTTTTGCAGTAGCGGGTAAGGATTCGGGCTCGCCATCGTGCATAAACTCAAGCATAAATACCCTGTCCTCATCTGTCTTAAGTATATCAAAATACTCCTTCCAGTCCTCAAGACCCTCACAAAGAGGCTTTTTATCCTGCTTTATCCAGTGGCAAACGTGTACGTTTGTAACGTGGGGAAGAAGAGCCCTTGCAGCCTCTGCATTATATTCCTTGCTTTCGTAAGGATTAGGCTGCC
>JAFTHF010000181.1 GCA_017457545.1 Clostridia bacterium | reverse complement strand
CTGCTATCCCCCGAATACTGGCAGTATGCAGACATTATGTTTTACTACTTTGAGGCGAAGAAATGCGACACTATGGAAACCTGTATTGCACTTATTGACAGGCTTAAGGCATCTGAGTTCCTTGAGACCTCCTCTCTTAAGGCAACACATAATCTTAACTTAAGAAGCAGCAAGCTTCTTACAGCGTCTAAGCTCTATTTAAGTCAGGAGTTTGCTACCCTTGCACTTAAGATAGAAAGACGCTCCAGCTACTACCACGACCTTGTAGCTGCTAATACTCTGTACGGCTGTATGAAATCTCGCCTTGGGGCAAACAGCCAGAACCTTTACGATGATATGATGAAGCTTATTAATTTGGCATAATGAGGTGTACTATGAATTTTGAAAAATTTGCAATGGGCCTTGAATTTGGCTCTACAAGAATTAAGGCAATTTTGCTTGACGAAAATCGCAACGTAATCGCATCAGGCGGTCACACCTGGGAAAACCGTTATGTTGACGGAATCTGGACATACACAATGGACGATATTATCGGCGGCCTTCAGGATTGCTATGCAAAGATGCGTACAGATTTTGAGAATACATACGGCGAAAAGCTTACCACCATCGGCGCTATCGGTATTTCCGGTATGATGCACGGCTACCTTGCATTCGATAAGGACAATAATCTTCTTGCTCCCTTCAGAACATGGAGAAATACTATTACCGCAGAGTCCTCCGAAAAGCTGACTAAGGCGTTCAACTCTGCTATTCCTCAGAGATGGAGCATTGCCCATCTTTATAAGGATATCCTTGAGGACGTATCTTACGTTAAGGATATTGCACACTTTACTACTCTTGCCGGCTTTATCCACTGGCAGCTTACAGGCAACAAGGTTCTCGGAATTGGTGAGGCATCGGGTATGTTCCCCATTGACAGCGAAAAGTGCGACTACAGAGATGATTGCCTTGAAATTTTTGCAAATCTTATAAAGGATAAAAATTATCCTTGGACACTTAAGGAAATTCTTCCCGGTGTGCTTAACGCAGGTGAGTGCGCCGGCTATCTTACAGAGGAGGGCGCTAAGCTTCTTGATGTAAGTGGCACACTTAAGGCAGGTGTTAAATTTGCACCTCCTGAGGGCGACGCAGGTACAGGTATGACAGCCACTAACTCTGTAAGAGTTGGTACAGGTAACGTTTCTGCAGGTACATCTGTTTTCGCAATGGTGGTTACAGAAAAGACACCTAAGCTTCATAAGGAAATCAACGTTGTTACAACTCCCGACGGCGCTCCCGTTGCTATGGTGCATTGCTCCAACTGTACATCTGACTTTAACGCTTGGGCAAATATGCTTAAGGACTTTGCATCCTGTCTCGGTGTTGATATCCCTACAGGCAAGCTTATGGATCTTATGTTTGAAAAGGCGCTTTCAGGTGAGGCTGACTGCGGTGGACTTATCTCCTACAACTACTATTCCGGTGAAGCAAACGTAGGTCTTACAAAGGGTATTCCCGTGCTTATGCGCAGACCCGATGCAGACTTCAGCTTTGCTAACCTTATGAGAACACATCTCTACTCCTGTCTGTCAACTCTTAAGATGGGACTTGATATTCTTATTAAGGAAGAAAATATTAAGATTGACCGTATCTGCGGTCACGGTGGCTACTTCAAGGCTCCCGTAACAGGACCTAAGTTCCTTTCCGCTGCTGTTGGCGCTCCCGTTATTACAATGGAAAGCTCCGGTGAGGGTGGACCTTACGGTATGGCGCTTCTTGCTGCATATATGCTTGATAAGGCAGAGGGCGAAGCGCTTCCCGATTATCTTGACAATAAGATTTTCGCATCCTGCAAGACAGTGGAAACTATGGCTGATAAGGAAGATATTGACGGCTTCAATGCGTTCCTTACAGACTTTAAGCGTTGCCTTGATGTTGAAAAGACAGCTATTTCCACATTCGCTGAATAATTTAAAAATAGAAACGACTGCATCTTTTGTGCAGTCGTTTTTTACTGTCAATTATGATATTTTTATCTGCTTTGCAAGCTTTGGCAGTATTTCACGCACCTTGGCACGTACCCATTCATCTGAGTAGCCAAGCTGCTCCCCTACCTGCCAATAGGTTTTGTCTCCGTTGACAAAGCATTCAAGCATGATGATTTGCTCACTTGGTGTAAGAGTGGATATTATACCAAGATATTTCTTCTCAAGCCTGTTTGCTTTTCTTATGTATTCGTTGATTTTCAGTGATTTGAGTATATCCTCAATCTCGGAAATTTCCTCTGTAATCTCGGGAGATTGCTCCATGGACCTTAGCCTTTCAAGTCTTCTTGTTCTTATGTCTCTTATGGTTTCCCGTACCTTTATACATTTTTCAAGATGCTTAAGCTCTTTTAGCTCCGCCTTAATCTGTTCAATCCTCATAAAACCTCCTTGCAAAGCTTTTTGCCACACCGCAAGCAAAAAGATTTTATTAATATAATTGTTCAAGCTCGTTACTGTGGCAGAAGGGACAGTGCATCTCGCACAATTCCTCATCTGCATACCCCTGTAAGTAGGGGTGAAACTGTGTGTAATGCTCAAAAAGCGCTTCGTCCTCGTAGAAATCCTTACCGCAATTAAGACACCTGTAATCCGTAATATGCTCCTTTCCCGATTTTCCTTGACATTTCCTAAATTAAGTGATATAATCTTATCATAACAGGGCTATGACCTAATTATATTCCTAATTTAGTAATATGTCAATAGCAATACTGTAACTTTTTTGAATTCGAAGGAAGGTGTCCTATGAATAAGACAGTTATACTTGAAAGAATAGGTACTCTGTGCCGTGAGCGTGGAATTTCCATGAATACAGCCTTTTTGGAAAGCGGAGTTGGTAAGAATTTTAAAAGCAATATGAAGACTGCCAACCCTACTATGGGCAAGATTACAATGCTATCTATGTACTTTAATGTATCCCGTGAGTTTCTTCTGGGTGAAAGCGATAACCGTGGGGGATACATAAAGGATATTATGGATATAAACGGAGTTCACCCCGTTAAGAGAAAGAGCCTGCCCATTCTTGGCAGTATTGCCTGTGGCGCTCCTATTTTTGCTGAGGAGAATCTTGACGGATATGCGTCCTGTGACGGTGACATTAATGCCGATTTCTGTCTTTACGCCAAGGGGGACAGTATGATAGATGCGGGCATTCGTGACGGAAGCATCGTGTTTATTAAGAGTCAGCCCACCGTTGATAACGGGCAGATTGCTGTTGTTCTTATTGATGATGAGGCGACCCTTAAGCGTGTGTACTTTGATAAGGATAACAAGCGAATGATTTTAAACCCAGCCAACCCTGCCTATGCGCCTATAATTGTGGATAGCACACAGATTGAATGCGGAAATGTACGTATTCTCGGCAAGGCAGTTATGTGTCAGTTCAGGGTGGTGTAATATGAAGATGCTTAAATTAGAAAATATCCTTGACGTGTCGCCGATTGCTATCGGAGCTGACCATTTTGGCACGGCTGTGGATAATAAGACAGCATCGCGTATACTTGATATGTACGTGGATTACGGCGGAAACCTTATAGATACAGCTAACGTGTACGGAAAATGGGTGGTGGGTGCAGGCAACGCAAGTGAAAAATTTCTTGGGGAGTGGCTGAAATCTACAAAAAAGAATGTAGTTATTGCCACTAAGGGCGCACACTACAATTTTGATGCACCAAAGGTTATGCGCCTTAAGGAAAAGGATATCCGTCTTGACCTTGAAGAGAGCCTTCGTGCGCTTAACAAGGACTGTATTGACTTTTATTGGCTACACAGAGATGACCCCTCTATGATGATTGGTGAAATACTTGACACAATGGAAAAATTGCGCCGTGAGGGTAAAATTCTCTTATACGGTGCGTCAAATTTCTGTGCAGACAGGCTTTTTGAGGCTGAAAGGTATGCCAAGGAAAACAATATTACAGGCTTTAGCGCTGTGTCAAATCAGCATAGCGCAGCAACGGTAAATCCGGGCTTTAATACTAACCCCGACCCTACCCTTGTAATACACGGAGAAAAGGAAGAAGCATTTCACAGGGAAACGAAAAAGCCTCTTATCCCCTATCAGTCCACAGCCCGTGGATATTTTGCAAAAATAGCCACAGGGGCGACTGTTTCCGACTCTCTTGTACGTGCATACGATAACGAAAAAACAAGGAATACCTACAAAAAGGTGGTTGCTCTTGCAGAAAAGGAATGCTGCTCCGTCCATGCTGCCTCCCTTATCTACCTTGCAAGACAGGACTACCCTATGCTCCCCATCACAAGTGTGCGTAGTCCCGAGCAGCTTAAAGACGTCTTTGAAGCAATGGACAAAATATAGGATAGCCTCCCTGCGGAGGGAGGTGGCACGGCAAGTGCCGTGACGGAAGGAGTACCGTTCTATTATTCCAAAAAGAAAGGAAGATGCGAAACGCATCTTCCTTTTTATATTTTCTATACGTAGTGCATTTAAGCTTTGATAACTGATTAAAATCAAGGCTTACATGTTCCGCAAGGTGAGTAACCATCGTTAATCAGATTTTCACGGTTACCTGTATAGGTTTCCTTATTTTCTTCCTTTACGCTGGCGCCACAGGCGCTATCCCCCTTATGGAACTTCATACTCTTTTTATTGAGAATGTAGGTGATTGTATTGGGGTCCTGAGTGGTGATATCCTCAATTTCGGGCGCTTCGTCGGAAAGCCAGTTTTGTCCTGTTGCATAGTTGATTACAATACCGGGCTGAACATTGTAGGAATATACGTTAAAGGAAATTCCGTCGCCCTCATCCTCAACAGAGTACGCCATCATATGTACGCCGCTTGGCACAAGATTGTTACCGTCATAAATAGGAGTTACACGGAACATAACATGGTTATTTGTTTCCTTAATGTAGTCGGCAATCATATTTTCAAAGGTGAGCATACCCTCAATATTAAGGTAACGTGTGCCTGTAACAAGGTTCTTATCGTTTGCATTTTCACCTGCAAGCTGGAAGCCGATTAGGTGGCATCTGTTGTAAATATAGCCACCCTCAACAAGCTTTGTATCGTACTTATTGTTGTTGCTCTTGCCGTTATATTTCCAGCCTGATGGTGTAACTGAGCCGATTTCCTCTCTGTCCTCGGTAGGCATAAGCTCCTTGCCAAGACAGGCGTGGGTCACTCCACATCTGCCAAGAGAATCAAGCTCGCTGTAAAACTCATACGCCTTAGTTGTGATTTCTGTGTCTCTAAAGGTGGGAACGCCTCCGTTTACGTTAACAAAGGGCTTGTTTGTAAATTCGGGAATTGCTTCGCCGTTAATTACAATATTACTTGGCTCACCGGGGGTATAGCCGGAATCGGTGGTTGTGTCATCGCCTAAGCCAAGCTGACCCATAATTTCTTCAAGCAGGGTACAGGATGTGAGTGATAATACTGCCACTAAAATCAGGGCAAGTATGGGTAAAAGCAGTCTTTTCTTCATTTTTTCCAAATCTCCTTAGTTATCTTTTCGTGGGATGAGCCTGCAAACTCCTCGCTGGATATAAGTCTGTAGGAATCAAGCTCCAAATCAAAAAAGAAATCGCCGGGATAGTGTCTGTTCCAATGATAGATGACTAGCTCCTCTATTTCATCTTTGTATTCTGCCACGGGTAAATTTTCAATAAAGCACCAGCCCTTGTTGGCAGCCCTTAAGGGGTTGCCCTTGACCTTCAGCTTTATTTCGTTATTTTCAAAAAGACTCTCAGAGTAGGGAGCGACAAACAGCTTATCACCGTCAAGCATTGCTTCAATATTGTCAATAAGCACTCTGTCTCTGCTCTGTCGTCTGTTATTGAACATCATTCCTTTTCTTTCGTCAAGGCAAACTATAAGCTTCAATTATATTTCCACCTCCACATTTTTCGCCAGCGGTACTGAGTAGATAATAACCCTGTCAATAGGTCTTTCAAACATCATTTCGCAAGCTTTTTTGTAATACGTAAGCTGATTTTTGTGACGGGCAAGCAGCTCCTCCCTGTAATTTTCGGATGATACCCTATCCGTCTTGTAGTCTACAAGGACAAGCTTACCGTCCTTGGTTTCATAGATACAGTCTGTAACGCCCTGTACAAGCACTCTTTCATTTTCAAGCTTCGGCTCATCTGTCAGCTCCTTAGCCGGCAGCATTACGTTAAAGCGAAATTCTCTTATAACTCGCTTAGCGTCCGAAAGAGCCTTAAAAAGCTCAGAGCCTATAAAGGCATCTATGTGCTTAAGGTTTACAAGGTCTTTTACTCTTGCTGAAATAAAGCTGCCTTCATACAGTCTTTCAAGCTCAGCAAGGCTGCCCTTTTCCTTAAGGCAATCAAGGTCGCAAAACTGCATAAACAAATGGGTTGCCGTGCCTCTTTCTGCTCCTGTTGATATATCCCCCTTTTCGTTAAGGAAATCGGGCATTATATCAAGAGATATATTCTGCTCAATCTCCTCATTATCCTCGCTGTCAAGGACACGGGGATAAAGATCGGACACGGACAGCTTTGAGGGGAGCTTATTTAAATATTCATACTCATAGCGAAAATCAAAGCGCTTTCTTAAAATCGCCTCAACCCTGTCAACCTCTGCCTTATCATAATACAGCTTATTTTCTCTTGTGTCAAGGACTTTATTTTCGTCCTCCTCATCTTCTATAATATGCAAATCCGCCTTGCTCATATCCGTTGCCCAAGCGCCTACTATCCAATCAATATGGCTCATTGCCTTGATTATGGAATAGGGGGATGCGTTGCCACAGCTCTTGGAGCTTTCCCTTACAAGCCTGCTTACATCACCTAAGGACGCAGTAACTATCATCTTCTGTCTTGCACGGGTAAGGGCAACGTAAAGAATACGCATTTCCTCCTCCACTCCTGACTTATCAACGGCAAGGGCTGTGCATTTACGCATTAAGGTGTCATACTTTGCGTATCCGTCCTCACGGTACAGATATCCACACACGCCAAGGCTTCTTTCAAATAAAAGGGGAGATGAGTTGTCCATTTTATTAAACTGCTTCCCTGCCTCACAGAGAAAGCATATTTCAAACTCCAAGCCCTTTGATGCGTGAATAGTCATAATACGCACGTTATCTGACAAGCTTTCCCGTACCTCTTCCTTGTCATTTTGTGCAGAAACCCTGTCTACGTACCTGAGGAAAGAGCTAAGCCCCTTATAGGAATTACCCTCATAGGACCTTGCAGCATCATAAAGCTTAAGAAGATTTTTTCTTTCTCCTCTTGTTGCTGAGGCAAGAATACCTGCATCGGTATAAAGCATGGAAATTATCTCGTGTGTAGGCAATTTGCGACACTCTGTACGGTATTTTTCTGTTTTTTCAAAAAATCTACACAGCTTTTTTGAAATCTCCTCATCTCCGTCATAACGCCTGCACGCCTCATAAAGAGACGGCGCATCCTTGGAATAGCGCTTAATATCAACCACATCTGCAAGAGAAAGGTTGAAAATCGGGGAGCGCAGCGCTCCTGCCAGATATACATCACGTGAGGGATTGTCTATAACGTTAAGCAAGCAAAGGACAAAAAGCACCTCGCTTCTTTCATAGAAGCAATCCTCGTTTACATATTCGCTGCGAATACCGTATTTTTTAAGTGCGTTAAGATAATCGTTAAGATTACGCAGACTACGCAGCATAATACAGATATGCTCTGCCTTTATCTTTTCACCGCTCGGGAGGTAGCCCTCATCAAGCATAGTGCGTATCTTTTTGGCTACAAGCTCTGCCTCACGGTTTATTCTCTCTTCCTCATTATCAGACCTTGAAAGAAGATAAATTTCTGCTTTTTCGTACACTTCCCCACCTGTTTTTGAGAAAATCAGCTTATCCTCTGCTGAATACGGTATACCGTTTGAGTGCATAAAGGTGTAGTCGGACACCAGGTTTGCAAAGTCGATAACTCCCTTATCGGAACGGAAGTTATTTGACATAAACAGACTTGCGCCCTTGCCCTTTTCGTGATAATCAATGGGGGTAAAGGTATTACGGTAATGGGCAAAAATCTCCGGCTCAGCCGAACGGAAGCGATAAATACTCTGCTTAATATCGCCAACCATAAATCTGTTGTGATTTGAAATAGCGGAGAAAATCTTATCTTGTACGGAGTTTGTATCCTGATACTCGTCTATATAGATTTCGTCGTATTTTCTTCTGAGCTCCTCTGCAACGGAGGACACCGTTTTGTCCTCATTGTAAAGAATTTTAAGTGCATAGCGCTCAATATCGTTAAAATCGCACACAGAGTGGGCTTTTTTCCGTCTTTCAAACTCATTTTCAAAGGTGCGAAGAACCTTGTAAATTGACTGACAGATTTTTCCGTTATGCAAAAATGCAGATCTTACAGCGCTTACCTCTGAGGAAAAATACTTGTCCCTGTAAGCTGCTATCGATTTTTTAAAGCTGTCTCTGTCTGCCTTGATGCCTGCTACATCAACGGAGCATTCGCCCCTTGGAGAATAAAATCTTACAGGCTCATACTCATTTATAAGCTTTTTGATTCCCTCATAGGTAGGGCTCTTTAAAGCCAAGTCAAGACGGCTAAGGTATTCTCTGTCGGAGTAAAGAGCATTTAAGGTCTTTGCAGTAGCCACCTCTCCTTCGCACTCCTTACATGCTCTATTAAGGATTGCGCTGTAATGGCTGACAAGCATATTAAGTCTTTCACAAAGCACCTTACCGTAGGCGCTGTCAAAGAAATCCCCCTCAAGCTCCCTGTTATTCAAAAGAAGCTCTATTGAAAGAGGGGTGGAAATCAGCTTTCTTCTAAGGTCAAGCAATGATTTGGAAAGCGCCTCATCATCTCCCATATTACCGAAGCAATCGCTTACTACATAAAAATCCCTGTCGGGAGTGTCTGCCTCAGCAAACAGCTCAATAGTATCCTCCATCGCCTCCTTGCAAAGAAGGGCAATTTCGCTTTCCTCACCGATACGGAAGGCAGAATCAATACCTACCTTATCAAAGTTAGGGCGCACTATCTTGATACAAAATGAGTCAATAGTGCAGATATCTGCGCTACCCACCTTAACTATCTGAGAGATAAGATGCTTATTCCCCTTATCCTCCTTAAGCTTTTTTGAAAGGGCAACGCTTAGTCTTGTACGCAGCTCGTTTGCCGCTGCCTTTGTAAAGGTTACAATAAGCATACGGGAAATATCTGCGCCATTTTCTATTTTTTCTGTAATTCTTTTAATAAGAGTGGTAGTTTTACCGCTACCTGCGGCGGCGGAAACAATAAGGTCATCGCCTGAAAAATTTATAGCCTTAAGCTGCTCAGGTGTAAATGCCATCATTTCCTCCTTCTGCAAACTGCCCTGTTTGTACAGTAATCGCAGATGCTTCTGTTATTTTCCATTTTGGGCTTTGCCGTGGCATCTCCCGATATCATAGCGCTGCCTATCTCATCAAGAGTAAGGGACAATTCCTCATAGATTTTTTCAAATTCCTCGTATGATGCAAAGGAGGACTTGCTTCTTGCATCGTGCTTAGGTAAAAATCTACCCTTAAGCTCACTATCCTGCGCACGGAGAATTTCCACATCGTCAAGGTAGATACCGCTACGTCTTATGCCCTCTGACACAGCAGACCTTTCTATACCGTCTGCCTCCTGACTATCAAGGTCGGTCTCCTTATCAAGCCTTGTCTTATCAAGCTGTAAGGGGAAGTACATAATGCCTGCCGGCAAGATTTGTCCATTGTCTGCAAGCTTTGTCTTAAACTCACACTCACCCATTTTACAAAGGGAATAAAGGTATATAAGCAGCTGGAGCCCCTTGCCCATTGAAATATCGGAAAGGGTAAATTTCTTACTGCCCGACTTATAGTCAACAACACGCACATAGGTGTTGCCGTCCTTTTTAAAGATGTCAACTCTGTCGCAGATGCCGTGAAGAGAAAGCTTGGCATTCTCTCCAACCTTGAAAAGCAAGGGGGGAACCTCACTGTTTTTCATTCCCATAGGCAATTCAAAATATTCGGGGGTAAACCGGCTTTGTGCAAGCTCGGAAACAAGCTCCTTAACAAAAATGTAAAGATTGCTGCGAAGTCTTTCAATAAGCCTTGAAAGCTTTTTTGCCTTGTTTATGCTGCAAAGGTAGCCTATCTGCTCCTCGATTATTTTATCCACCATTTCGTTGATTTCTATATCGGTAAGGGTATCAAGAGCCAGATTGCCCTCCTTTACCCTCTTTAAAAATCCCTCAAACACACTATGGGTAAGTGTGCCTATAAGGTCCATGCCAAAGGTGTACCTTTTTGCGCCCTTAAGACCTAAAAGGTAGTCGCAATAATATTTGAAGTGGCACTTAACATAGGTTTCTATTCTTGACTGGCTAAGGCTTAAATAATTCGTAAAGATGCGCCCAGCATCCTCCTTATCAAGACAAACCTCATCGTTTGTAAAGCCGCCGTTTTCGATTTTCTCACCGAGAATATTTGAAATTGCCTCTGTGGTGGGGGACTTTTCAAAGGAAAGATATTCTCTTGCTATATCCTCGGAATATATTCTTTCGTATAAGGGAAGTCTGCTTGTATCCGTAGGTGTAATTCCCGAAAGAAGCTCTTTTATACGGGTAAAGCCCATTGATGGCTCATTTTTTCCACCACGTATGCTGCTTTTCGGTGACAAAACCGTAATTCCCTCCGATGCAAGGGCAAGAGCGTTTTTAAAATTAAGAAGCTCATCGTCTGATCTTACGTCGTTAAGTGAGGAAAGAATTATGCCCATTGATTCAAGCTCTGTCTTATCCACATCGCTAAAGAAGCCGTCATCAGCTATATCGGCAGGGAAAGACCCTGCAGTTGCGCCTAAAACAAACACGTGTCCGATGTTTTTTGCACGAATGCCCGATGCCTCGCCTACTGTAACCTTGTCCTCGCCTGTGGGGATAGAGCCGATAGATACGCCGTCAAGGCCGTATCTTAATACAGATGCAAAATCCTCGGGGCTTAAAATATCATCACCCATAATATCGTAAACCGTATCAAGGGTATTTATAAGCTTTGTATAAAGCTGGGAAATCTCTATTGCCTCATCCTTAGATGCGTTTTTTATTTCCTTATCCAGCTTTTCTTTTATTTTCAGGCTCTCAAGAAAGCTATAAAGGGCTTTCAGAAGCTCCTTACAGCTTGATTTTTTATCAAATGCATCACGTAAGGGAGCAAGGGAGGTAAGCACCTTGTCTCTCGCCTCGTGAATTCTTGCAAGGGTGTCCATTTGCTGTATAGTGGGGCTTTCAACGTATCCGTCGGGATTGGCGCTCCAGTATTCGTCGCCCTCCACCTTTCGTCTGCCCTGTATATTCCAGCGATACATATATTCCTCAAGCTCATCTCCTGCACCCTTGTCAATATCAAGATATCCACTCTTTATAAAAGCTCCGATATCCTGTACCCTGTAGCTGTTAATTGACTCAAGAGCTGAGAAAATCATACGCACAAGGGGCTTTGACATAAGGCCTGTCTTATCGCTTAAAAAGAAGGGTATCTTGTATTTATCAAGAGCGAAATCTATAATTCCACGGTATGCCTCTGCATTACGCATTACAACAGCAATCTGTGAATATCGGTAGCCCTTCCTTATAAGGCTGCTGATTTTTGATGCTACATAATCGCACTCATCAAACTCGTCCTCAGGTAAAATAAGCTCAATATTTTCGTAATTATCCACACTCTGTGCGGAAAAATCCCAGATTTTATCGCAAAGCTCCTCTATTGCAGGGTTAGTATGCTGATAATCTCTTTCAAGGCTTATCTTGTTTATTTTTGTGCCAAGACGCTTTGCCATTTGCTCAAGCTGCTCGGCTGTTTTACCTATTCTTGCGTACTGAAGAGGCTGCGCGTCAAGAGGCATATCAAGGGAAATTACCAGATTATCACACTGGGCCGCAATCTCATAAATTACCTTAAGCTGACCTCCCGTAAAGCCGTAAAAGGAATCAATATAAACATTTGCACCCTTAAAAAAGCTGTTTTCACGCAGCTTTTTAATAAGCATAAGTATATCGTCGTAGGGGTCTGAATAGCGCTCATACAGAATACGCTCATATACGCTGTTTACCAAAATCAAGTCCTTAAGCCTGTTACGTAGGCGAGGATTGTCCGTTTTTTCCATAGCATCAAGCAGCATATCCTCAGAAATATCGTAGGTCTTAAGCTCACCTATGGCATCAAGAAACATCTTAACAGCTGTACGCTCTCTGCCCTTTGCGATTCTGTACTCTGAAAGGCCCTCACGCACCTCGCAAAGCGCCCTGTACATAATAAGGCTTTTTCCGTTTTTGGTTATGTAGTTATATCTTAAGCCACCGTAAATACGGAACAGCTTATTTGAAAGACGGGTAAAGTTTATAGCCTCGGTATAAAGCTGTGCAGAGGGAGAAAGATATGCAGCAATATCCCTTTCGGAAATAACCGTCTTCTGCTCCGGCACTATTAGATAGGACTGCTTCTTATTTTCGCAATCCTTTTTTATCATTTCAAGAATACGGGTGCTTTTACCTGTACCCACCTTGCCGTATAAAACAGTAAGCATATTTTCTCCTTTCTCAGCATTATTTCTTGCTGTTATCGTAAATTAAGGTGTTGCGTCTTATAACACCTCTGCCTCTCCACGAAAAGGGACGGGAAAGAAACTCCTCCTCGGACATATTATCAAGTGTAGCTGTATCAAGCTCCGTAATTATGCCCTCATCAAAATAGGAAATGGGAGTAAAGGACGCATTTTTTGTATACGGACAGACATTTTGACATACATCGCAGCCCCAGATGCTGCCGTTTTTCAGCATCATTTCTATTTCCTTATCTGTAAGCTCACCCTTTTTCTGTGTAATAGCAGAAAGACATTCCGTCTTTGGACGGGGGTCCCTTTCGTCCATACAGTTAGAGGGGCACAGACGGGCGCATGCACCGCAATTCATGCACGTTCTAACACCTTTTTCTCTATATTCTTCGATTCCAAGCTCCATTGGAGATAAATCCGTTATAATCTCGCAAAGAAAAACAAAGGACGAATATTTTTCGTTAATCAAAAGACCGTTTCTGCCGATAAAGCCAAGTCCACTTATACAGGCTGCATGGACCTCATCAATGGGAGAATGGTCGGCAAAAAGCTGAATTTTAGCCACAGGGTATCGATTTTTTATATATTCAATAAGCTCTCTGCGTAAATTTTCCACATATTTGTGGTAATCTCTTACCGATGCGTAGACCGACAGATTTTTCGGTTGATTTTTGCTCCTGTACGGGAGCAAAATCATAATTACGTTATCCTTTTCGCAAAATCCCTCTCTTTCAAGAAGGTATTTTTTTATTATCTTGCATCGGGAAAGAGGAACGTGGGCATAAAGCTCAATGCTTCTCTTTTCAAAAAAGCTCTTCATTCCTTATCCTCCGTATCCTTTTTCTTACGGAAGGTAATAAGCTTTGAAAAGACGTAGTTGAGGACTAAAATCACTACGCTGGAAATCGCCTTCATAAGATATTCGTTGCCACCGAGAGTATCTACAAAGAGTAAGATAAACAAAACTCCGAATACACCCGTTGCTACCCTTGAAAGAACAAAGGAGCAAAACTCCTTAAGAATATTCTTAGAGTGGTTTTCAAACACTAAAAGCTTATTTGTGGGATAAGCAAACAAAACAGCGCACGCCCAGGAAAGCGCCTCTGAAAGGGTGGCGTTCATATTAAACAGGCTTACAAAAAGGGCAAAGGTGCCGTAGGAAACAAGAGTAGTAAGTCCACCTACCACAAGATACCAGAATATTTCCTTGTATTTTCTGTAAAGCTCAAATATTTTTTTCATTATCCTACCCTTTTCCTTTTTGGCTTAGCCACGTATTTGCTAATAATATAATACTATACGCATCTTTTTTTGTCAAGTTAAAAGAATATGGCAATAATGCTTTTGTCCCGATTTCAGCCCTGTACCCTAAATATTTTATACTTGAAAAATAAATTTTACTATGTTAAAATAAATATGTTAGACTACTTACAGGAGGAAAATATGGCTACTAAACAGTATAATGACCAGACCATTACGTCCTTAAAGGGCGCTGACCGTGTGCGTAAACGCCCTGCGGTTATATTCGGCTCCGACGGACTTGAGGGCTGTCAGCACTCCTTCTTTGAAATACTATCAAACTCACTTGACGAATCCCGTGAGGGCTACGGTAAGGTTATTACCGTTACAGTATACAAGGACCATACTATTGAGGTGGACGACCGTGGACGCGGTGTTCCCCTTGGATATAACGAAAAGGAAAAGAGATATAACTGGGAGCTTATCTACTGTGAGCTTTACGCAGGAGGTAAGTATAACAATAACAGCGACAAGGGTGCGTACAAGTTTTCCCTTGGCTTAAACGGTCTTGGCGCCTGCGCTACCCAGTATTCCTCTGAGTTTATGGACGTGTATTCCTTTAAAAAGGATACTGTGTCCGAAATGCACTTTAAAAAGGGTAAGGCAAAGGGTGAGCTTAAGACTACTCCCATTGAGGATAAAAAGCTTCAGCGCACAGGTACTCTTACCCGTTGGCGCCCCGACATTGAGGTATTTACCGATATTAAAATCCCTGAGGAGCATTTTAAAGAGGTTCTTCATAAGCAGGCAGTTGTAAATAAGGGCGTTAAGCTTGTGCTTCGCTTCCAGAAGACAGAAACCAAGTTTGAAGCTACGGAATATTACTACGAAAACGGTATTTCCGACTATATTCAGGAAATTACAAACGATAATACCCTTACTCCTCCCCTCCTTTGGACTATGGAGGCTAAGGGCCGTGACCGTGAGGATAAGGAGGACTACAGCCTTCAGGCTGAGATTTCCTTCTGCGTGTCAAACACCGTAAGCAAGCTTGAGTATTATCATAACTCCAGCTTCCTTGAGCACGGCGGCTCACCCGATAAGGCTGTTAAGCGTGCATTTACCACAGAGCTTGACAGATTTATTAAGGAAAGCGGAAAATACTCACGTAACGAATCAAGAATAACCTTTACCGATATTCAGGACTGTCTTGTTCTTATTATCAACAGTATTTCCACCCAGACCTCCTACGAAAATCAGACTAAAAAGTCTATTACAAATAAGTTTATTGAGGACGCCCTTTGCGACTTTATGCGTAAAAAGCTCTCAATCTACTTTACGGAAAATTCAGCACAGGCAGAGCTTTTTGCTAATCAGGTGTTAGTAAACAAGCGCTCCCGTGAAAGAGCCGAAACAGCAAGACTTGACCTAAAGAAGAAGCTTGCCACCACCACAGATTTTTCAAACAATGTGGAAAAGTTTGTTTCCTGTCGCTCAAAGGATATTAACAAGCGTGAGCTTTATATAGTTGAGGGTGACTCTGCCCTTACCTCCTGTAAGCTTGGCAGAGATGCAGACTTCCAGGCGATTATCCCTGTAAGAGGTAAGACTCTTAACTGTCTTAAGAGCACCTACGATCAGATATTTAAAAACGATATTATCGTTGACCTTCTTAAGGTTATCGGCTGTGGCGCTGAGGTCAAGGCGAAGAAGGATGAGGTTTCCGCCTTTAACCTTGACAATTTAAGATGGCGCAGAATTATAATCTGCACCGATGCCGACGAGGACGGCTTCCAGATAAGAACCTTGCTTCTTACTATGTTCTACCGTCTGTTGCCTACTCTTATTAAGGAGGGCAAGGTTTATATTGCCGAATCTCCTCTTTACGAAATCACAACCTCTAAGGATAAGATATACTTTGCCTACAGCGAGGCGGAAAAATCCAAGATTCTTGATGAGCTTGGGGAGCAGAAATATACAATTCAGCGCTCCAAGGGACTTGGTGAAAATGAGCCTGAGATGATGTGGCAGACAACTATGAATCCCGAAACACGCCGTCTTATTCAGGTAAATCCCGCCGATGAGGAACAGACAAGAATTATGTTTGAAACTCTGTTGGGTGACGATATTGTGGCACGTAAGGAATTTATCGCCCAAAACGGCGCAAAGTATATGGACCTTGCCGATATATGATAAGTGAGCTTGACATTTTATATATGAGGGAGGCGCTGAAGGAGGCGTGTCTTGCTGCCGAAAGTGATGAAGTGCCTGTTGGCGCAGTTATGGTGCGTGACGGTGAAATAATTGCAAGATCAAGAAACAGCCGTGAGGGAGATAAAAATCCTCTCTCCCACGCAGAAATAAAGCTGATTAACGACACGTGTCGGGCTTTAGGAGGCTGGCGACTGACAAGATGCACCCTTTACGTAACCCTTGAGCCCTGTCCCATGTGTGCAGGGGCAATTGTAAATTCACGTATTGAAAGAGTAGTTTTCGGAGCATATGACGATAAGGCAGGAGCCTTTGGAACTATGCTTAATCTTACGGAGTATCCCCTATATAAGCCTACGGTTGAGGGTGGGGTGCTTAAGGAGGAATGTGCTTCTCTTTTAACTGAATTTTTTAAGAAAAAAAGAAACAAATAATTAAGAATAGGAGTACAAATGGCATTACATATTCTTGATGAAGCAAATCGCTGCCTTGAGTGTAAAAATCCAACCGTATAAAGGGCTGTCCCATAGGTACGCCTATTCCACAGGTTATAAAGCTTCTTAAGGAAAACAAGCTTGATGAGGCAGGAAGAATGCTTTTCTTCAATAACCCTCTTACAACCATCTGCAGTCTTATCTGCAACCACGAAAAGCAATGCGAGGGTCACTGTGTCCTTGCAAAAAAGGGAAATCCCGTTCACTTTTCTGCAATCGAAAGCTATATTTCAAACGCCTACGCACCTAAAATGGTCAAGGGTCCTGCACCCTCAAACGGCCATAAGGTTGCAATTGTAGGCTCCGGCCCTGCAGGGCTTACAATCTCCATTATTCTTGCAAGATACGGCTATCAGGTTACTATCTTTGAAAGCAAGGATAAAATCGGTGGAATTTTAAGGTACGGTATCCCCGAATTCCGTCTTCCTAAGCGAGTTTTAGAGGATTTGCAGTACAGACATATTGAATTAAAGGGTATAAAAATCCGTCCAAATATCCGTATCGGCGATGCAATCGGCATTGACGATTTGTTCCGTGACGGATACAAGGCTATATTTATCGGCACAGGCGTATGGCGTGCCAACTCTCTGCATATCAAGGGTGAAACCCTTGGTAATGTTCACTTTGCCATTAACTATCTTACCAACCCCGACGTTTATAAGCTGGGGGATAACGTTACTATTATCGGCGCAGGTAATGCTGCTATGGACGTGGCAAGAACAGCTATCCGTAACGGAAGCCAGAATGTTACCTGCTTCTCTATTACCGGTAAGGCTGCAGCAAGTGAGTATGAATTCAAATATGCAACCCTTGAGGGTGTAAGGTTCCGATACAACCTTAAGCCTGTTGAAATCCTTGATGACGGTGTTATTTTCCGTAGAGTTACGGAGGACGAAAACGGTAATCTTACAGAAATTGAGGGTAGCGATGTGTTCCAGCCCTCCAGCTCCGTAATTATCGCCATAAGCCAAGGCCCCAGACACGTAATCGTTTCCTCTACCACAGGTCAGAACGTAAACGAAAGAGGACTTTTACGTGCTGATGAGCACGGTCATACAAGCAGACAGGGTATTTTCGCATCCGGCGACGTTGTAAGCGGTGCCAGAAGCGTGGTTGAGGCCGTTGCCCACAGTAAGGTGGTTGCCGAATCCATGCATCAGTATATCCAAAGCACTCTTAAGGAAGATGAAAAATAACATACAAACAAAAATCCCCGACACGTGTCGGGGAT
>JAFTHF010000180.1 GCA_017457545.1 Clostridia bacterium | reverse complement strand
ATACATCTATTTTAGCTTTTGAAAGGAAGTTTCAACTATGAAATTGACATCTTTAAATTATTTAAGAGAGGCATATCTCTCATTCTTTGAATCCAAGGGACATCTTCGCTTACCCAGCTTTTCCCTTGTGCCTAACAACGATAAATCCTTGCTTCTTATAAACTCGGGTATGGCACCTATGAAGAAGTTCTTCACAGGTGAGGTAGTTCCCCCAAGAAACAGAGTTACCACCTGTCAGAAATGTATCCGTACACCCGACCTTGAAAGAGTTGGTCATACAGCACGTCACGGTACATTCTTCGAAATGCTTGGTAACTTCAGCTTTGGCGACTACTTCAAGGTAGAGGCTATAGAGTGGAGCTGGGAGTTCCTTACAAAGACACTTGCAATCCCCGAAAATCTTCTTTGGCCCTCTATTTACGAAAACGATGAGGAGGCATACGATATCTGGGTAAACCATATCGGTGTTGATCCTAACCACGTTGTTCGTATGGGCAAGGCTGATAACTTCTGGGAGCATGGTCAGGGTCCCTGCGGTCCTTGCTCCGAAATTTACTTTGACCGTGGCGAAAAGTATGGCTGTGGCTCTCCCGACTGTAAGCCCGGCTGTGACTGTGACAGATATATGGAAATCTGGAACAACGTATTCTCACAGTTCAATAACGACGGTAACGGTAATTATACCGAGCTTGTACAGAAGAACATTGATACAGGTATGGGCCTTGAAAGACTTGTTTGCGTAATGCAGGGTGTTGACAATATGTTTGAGGTTGACTCTGTACGCAGACTTATTGATAAGGTTTGCGAGATTTCCGGTAAGACCTACGGCGCAGATGCTGACAACGATATTTCTATCCGTGTAGTTACTGACCACACAAGAAGCGCTACATTTATGATAAGCGACGGTGTTATCCCTTCAAACGAGGGCAGAGGCTATGTTCTTCGCAGAATTATCAGACGTGCATGCCGTCACGGTAAGCTTCTCGGTATTGACCACCCCTTCCTTACAGATATGTGTGATGTGGCAATCGGTGAAAGCTGCGATGCATATCCCGAGCTTAAGGAAAAATCAGATTACATTAAAAAAGTTCTTTCTCTTGAAGAGGAAAGATTTGATACAACTATTGACCAGGGACTTTCTATTCTTGATACTCTTATTTCCAAGGCAAAGGCTGACAAAAAGGATACAATCGACGGTGCCGATGTATTTAAGCTTTACGATACCTTTGGATTCCCCATTGATTTGACACGTGAAATCGCTGAGGAAAACGGACTTAGCATTGATGAGGACGGCTTTAAAGCTCTTATGGCAGAGCAGAGACAGAGAGCCCGTGATGCAAGAGCAGATATCAGCGGCTGGGATAAGGAATCAAGCGCCATCAAGGTTGAAAAGACAGACTTTAGAGGCTATACATCATACGAGTGCGAGGGCAAGGTTCTTGCTATTATCGTTGACGGTGGCGAGAGTGTAGACTCCGTTTCCGAGGGCGAATGCTCCGTAGTTCTTGATGCAACTACCTTCTACGGTGAGGGTGGCGGTCAGGTTGGCGACAAGGGTACACTTTCAAACGAGAGTGTACAGATTGAAGTTCTTGACACAAAGAAGTCTGACGGTGTTTACGTTCATATGTGTAATGTTGTATCAGGCAGCATTAAGGTTGGCGATACACTTAAGGCATCAGTAGATGCTACACGCCGTCAGGCTATTGCAAGAAACCACTCTGCAGTTCATATGCTTCAGGCTGCGCTCCGTTCCGTTCTTGGCAACCATGTAGAGCAGGCAGGCTCTTACGTTGACGAAAGCATCGGTAGATTTGACTTTACACATTTTGCAGCTCTCACAGCTGAGGAAATTGAAAAGATTGAAAATATTGTTAATGCATACATCTTAAGCGGTGGCACAATCGAAACAGTTGAAACCGATATTGAAACCGCACGTGCAAACGGTGCTATGGCTCTCTTCGGAGAGAAGTACGGCAAGGTTGTACGTATGGTTAAGATGGGCGATTTCTCAGTTGAACTTTGTGGTGGTACACACCTTGATAACTCTGCTAAGGCAGGTATGTTCAAGATTATTTCCGAGTCCAGCGTAGCAGCAGGTGTACGTAGAATTGAGGTTACAACAGGCTACGGTGTTCTTAAGCTTCTTGCAAGCAAGGAGGAGCTTATTTCCGATACAGCTAAGGAGCTTAAGTGTCAGAATGTAAACGATATTGCTAAGCGTGCAACAGCCGTTTCCGACGAGGTTAAATCTCTTAAGAGAGAAATTGACCAGCTTAATTCCAAGCTTGCAGGCTCAAGAGTTGATGACCTTATTAATAACGCAAAGGTAGTAAACGGAATTTCCGTTATTACAGCTGATCTTGGTGATATGAATATTGATGCAGTTCGTTCACTTGGCGACAGCATTAAGGACAAAAAGCCTGAGAGCGTGGCTGTATTTGCTATCCACTCCGGTGAAAAGCTTAACTTTATGGCAGTATGTGGCAAGGCTGCGGTTGCTAAGGGCGCACACGCAGGTAACATCTTACGTGAGGTAAGCGCAGTTACAGGTGGTAGAGGTGGCGGACGTCCCGACAGCGCAATGAGTGGCGGTAAGGATATTACAAAAATCGCAGATGCTCTTGCACTTGTAGAAACACTTATTAAGTAATATAAATAATAAAAAGATGCGACACGTGTCGCATCTTTTATCTTTTTAAGTCAATTTCACGTATTCTTTTTCGTATAGGCAGCACAAAGCTTGGAGAAACGGAAAGCTCATCTACTCCCATTTTTAAAAATGTCTCTGTAAGGGCTGTATCAGATGCCAGCTCTCCGCATATTCCAACCCAGATTCCGTGCATATGGCCGTTTGCAACGGTGTTTCTTATAAGACGGAGGACAGCCTCACTGTGAGAGTCAGTATATTTTTCCAGCCTTGGGTTTTGTCTGTCACAGGCAAGAGTATACTGAATTAAGTCGTTTGTACCGATACTGAAGAAGTCAACAAGAGGCGCCAGCTTGTCGCTTATTATGGCAGCTGACGGGGTTTCTATCATTATACCGATTTCAATATCCTTGGCATAGTGAACACCCTCCGCATCCATTTCTTCTTTTACCGTATCGCACATATTTTTTGCCATACGTACCTCATTTTCGCTTACAATCATAGGAAACATAATACCTAAATTGCCATATACCGAGGCGCGAAAAAGTGCCCGAAGCTGAGTCTTAAACATCTCAGGCATATCAAGGCATATTCTTATAGCACGGTATCCAAGGGCAGGATTCTCCTCATTTTCAAGCCCAAGATAGTCGCATCGTTTATCTGCGCCGATATCAATAGTACGGATAATAACCTTTTTTCCACCCATGCTTTCAAGCACTCGCTTGTATATCTTAAATTGCTCCTCCTCACTTGGAAAGGTGTCACTCTCAAGGAAGATAAACTCACTTCTGAAAAGGCCGATTCCGTCTGCATCGTTAAGAAGCACAGCACCTATATTGTCAATGCTGCCAATGTTGGCGTAAAGATTTATTTTTCTTCCGTCAAGGGTAATATTGTCCTTACCTTGCAGAGCTTCAAGCAGACTTTTCTTTTCCATATCCTCTTTAATCCTTTTTTCATAGATTTCAAGAGTGCTTTTATCAGGATTTATATATACCTCTCCTGTATATCCGTCAATAATCAAATCTTCATTTCCCTTAAGAGAGGATAGAAACTCCTCACCAAGGCCGATTATAGCAGGAATATTCATATTTCTTGCAAGGATTGAGGTGTGAGAGCTTGAGGAGCCGTAGGCAGTTGCAAAGACTGTAATATTGCTCTTATCAAGAGTTACGGTTTCACTGGGGGCTAAATCTCTTGCGCAGATTATCTGGCTTTTACAGGATAGAGTGGTGGCAGATTGCTTGTTTTCAAGACAGGCTATTATTCTGTCGGAAATATCCTTAATATCCGATGCCCTCGCCCTCATATAGCTATCGTTCATAGAGGAAAACATTTTTTGGAAATTTTCCGAGGTTACATATACGGCATATTCTGCATTGACCCGTTGATTTCTGATTATGTTTTCAATAGATTCATTATAGTCCTCATCGTCAAGCATCATAATGTGGATATCAAATATCTGCGCACCCGTTTCCCCAACCTCGCTTAATGCCTTATTGTAAATTTTAGTAAGCTGATTTTTTGCTGATAATTTGGCTTTATCCACACGTGTAAGCTCTTTTTCAATGCTTTCTATTTGCCTTTTCTCAATTTCAACAGTATCTTTATTAAGCAGAGAGGCCTTACCAATGCCGATAGCACCGTAGACGCCCTTGCCCTTGAATTTTATCATTTTACCCATTACAGATTACTTTCAAAAAAGGACTAAACAGCCCTGTATGCCTCTTCCTCGTCCTCGCCGTTTATAAATACTGTGACAGTATCTCCCTCTTTAATGCCCAGACTCATTATAGCAATAAGCTTATCTGCCTTAACCTCTTTTTCGTCCTTTTTTATATAAATTTCCGACTTAAATTCCTTACATAGCTTGACTATAAGTCCGGCAGGACGGGCGTGGATT
>JAFTHF010000179.1 GCA_017457545.1 Clostridia bacterium | reverse complement strand
AGGGTGAAAAAATAGTTGAGGGTCTTATTATGATGGACACCCATGACCGTGTAAAATTCATTAATAAGGACGGCAAGGAGGACTGGGGCTGGGGTAAGGTTTTCCCCAACCAGATTGAGTGGTACAGAGAGAATGTATGTAAGCTTACAGACCTTGGTTGTAAGGAAACAATGGTAATCACTCACCAGCCTATTTATGCCTACAAATTGGCAGTCAAGAATGCACTTAAGGACGGAATTGATATAAAATCCATCAGCGTTGCAGATGCCCTTAAGGGTGAGCATTTTAAGGACGGATACGACACCTCCTTCGGCATAAACTACGAGGACGTGTGCTGTTTTAAGGAGGATGAGGGCTTCTTTGATGTAATCAAGGAGCTTGACTCAACTAAGAATTGCCTATGTGGACACGACCACGTAAACTTCTCCTCTATCGTATATGAGGGCGTTCGCTTTACCTTCGGACTTAAGGCAGGCAGAGGCGCATACTGGCGTCCGGACCTTAGCGGTGGCACAGCTATTACAGTTTCAAGTGAGGGCATTACAAATATTCGCCACGAATTTGTAGATGTGGCTCATCTTGTTAAGGATTAACCGACCTTTACTATTCTGACACTACATAAAAAAGAGCAGATTTCTCTGCTCTTTTTATTTTTCGCTTCAGAACGGATTTTCTGTCTTGTAGGGAACGGATTTAGGCTGATTGTAGCCGATGTTCTCTGCGCCGAGATACTTGAATACCTCGAAGATTGATTTGCCAAAGTGGCCGAATGCTACGGCGCCGTGGTGAGGGAAGCCGTTCTCAATAAGGACGTGACGGTAGAATCTGCCCATTTCCTTAATTGCGAAGATACCGATGCCACCAAAGGAGCGTGTAGCTACAGGAAGAACCTCACCCTCTGCTACATATGCGTAAAGGTGGTTGTCAGCTGTTGACTGGAGACGGAAGAATGTGATTTCACCGGGAACGATATCGCCCTCAAGAGTTCCGTTTGTTACCTCCTCAGGAAGTGAACGTGCCATAATCATCTGATTCTTCATTTCGGGCTTGCAAAGCTTAGCGCTGCATGTGTTACCACAGTGGAAGCCCATAAATGTATCTGTAAGAGTGTAATCAAACTTATCCTTGATGCTTTCGTTGTACATATCCTTGGGAACTGTGTTGTTAATATCAAGAAGTGTAACAACATCCTCGCTGATGCAAGCGCAGATGTACTCGGAAAGTGCACCGTAAATATCAACCTCACAGGATACGGGAATGCCCGTGCCTGTAAGACGGCTGTTTACGTAGCAGGGTACAAAGCCGAACTGTGTCTGGAATGCGGGCCAGCACTTACCTGCAATAGCAACATACTTCTTAGAGCCACGGTTAGCCTCAACCCAGTCAAGAAGTGTAAGCTCATACTGTGCAAGCTTATTAAGGATTTCAGGCTTCTTGTTGCCTGCGCCAAGCTCAAGTGCCATATCAGCAGCTACCTCAGCAATACGGGGGTCGTTTGCGTGCTTATGGAATGCTTCGAAAAGGTCAAGCTCAGAGTTTTCCTGAATTTCTACACCAAGATTGTAAAGCTGCTTGATAGGAGCATTACAAGCCATAAAGTTGTGAGGACGGGGACCGAAGGAAATAATCTTAAGGTTCTTAAGGCCGTAGATTGCTCTTGCAATGGGCAAGAATCCTTTAATCATATCTGCGCAATCCTCAGCATCGCCAACAGGATATTCGGGGATATAAGCCTTAACGTTACGGAGCTTAAGGTTGTAGCTTGCGTTAAGCATACCGCAATATGCGTCGCCTCTGTCGCCTACAAGCTTATCACCTGTTTCCTCTGCTGCAGCGCAGAACATAACAGGTCCGTCAAAATTCTGTGCAAGCATAGTTTCGGAAATTTCAGGACCGAAGTTGCCAAGATAAACGCAAAGTGCGTTACAGCCTGCATTCTTTACGTCCTCAAGTGCCTGCATCATATGTATTTCGCTTTCAACGATACAAACGGGGCACTCATAAATATCGCCCTTGCCGTACTTGTCCTCGTAAGCCTTAACAAGCGCCTTTCTTCTGTTTACGGAAAGCGCCTCGGGAAAGCAGTCACGGGAAACAGCTACAATACCGATTTTCATTTTTGGAATATTGTTCATAGTTAAATTCTCCTTTAACACATATTTATCTATTTTAAGTATAACACATCGATTTTGCCCTGTCAACGATTTTCACTAAATAAGGCAAGGCTGTACAGCCTTGCCTTCAATTTAAAGATTGAGATCCTCAATTACCTCCATAGTGCCCCACACTACAACATTGCCCTTTATTTGGGCGTATAAGCCTTTCTCCTTGACATAATTGTATATTGCCCTTGCGTCACTTTTATGCTCAAATTCATTTGCAAGCAAGTTAACAATCATATGTGTTTTCT
>JAFTHF010000178.1 GCA_017457545.1 Clostridia bacterium | reverse complement strand
TAGCCGTCTTGGTCTTTGAGTCATAGCTGTAGCTGCTTCCCGAAATTGCCGATGCTGCAGCACGGAACGGAATATAATATACACCGTTAATTATGGCGCCCTTCACCGACAGTCCTTTTGCTCCGACGGTTACATCCGGTCTCAGATAATTCCATAGTCCCGTGTTGGATACGCCCTTAAGGTACTTATATTCTCGTCCGTCAACATCAAGCGCAGTGTTCATCGGTGCAAGAGAATCGGGATAGACCGTAGCAGCACTGACGTTGACAGTTCCGATGCTCACAAGTGTCATAACAAGAAGCAACGTAGCCGTGACCTTTAGCTTTATCTTATTCATTATTCACCTTCCTTTCTTTTGGTTTACGAATAGATTATACCATAAAAGGAAGGTAGCTTTCAATGTAAAATCATTGGCAGGAAAAGCAGATATTACCTGTTTTTGCCGTGTTTTTTAGTTTTATTGTTTGATTTTTACATTAATACAAGTATTATGTAGGAATAAAAAAGCCGTCCAAAACGGACGGGCTTCTTACTTATTTTTTAGCGTTAGCGATGCGCTCATCGGCAGCTGCCTTGCGTGCATTTGCTTCGGCAATTTGTTCTTCGCGCTCTGCCTGCATTTTTGCCTGACGAGCCTTGGGGGACATCTTTGCCTCCTCCCACTGCGCCTTCGACTCTGCCTTTGCTGCTGCAAAATTAGCCTTATCAACCTTATGCTGCGCCTTTGCGCTTTCCTTCATATCTCCGAACGCCTTTTTCAAAAATTCAAACATTGTTCTAATCTCCTTGTTTATATTTATATACTTAAAATATCATTTGATAATCTGATGATCTCAGCGGACGCCTTGCGTTTTCTTGCATTAAGATGTGACTTGTAGATGAAATAGTTAACCGATACCATCAGAATACCCACAAGGCCCACTCCGATTCCAATATGCATATAGCCATCGATTACTTCGGGCATACACAGGCACATTCCACTACCCATTACAAGTGCACCAAGCGTACCGAATATATATGCCATAATTTCTGCCGGACGCTTAGTACGTCTGTCAAGGCTTTTCAGCTCATCAAGCTTTGTCGGCTTTTTCTCTTCATATCCCTTGCGTATTCTTTCTACTAACTGTTTTTCGTTGTTATTCATTTTTATTACCTCCGTTTTTACTGTAATCATTATACTATCCGTTTGTTATGAAATTCTGTATTTTTAGTAAAAGCAAGGTATTTGTTTTGTAAGTGTTTTGTTAAACCAGGGCTGTTTTGTTCAAGATCAGCTTGCTTACTGCACCGAGGCCTACCGAAAACATAATACCACCTGCGACGGTAAGAATCAGGTTCATAAGAGTAGCATCAAGAGGTGTAAGCATCGGAATCATCATAAAGAGAAGCATTCCACCACCCAGAGAGCAGCAGATAGACAGCCATGCCTTACGCTTTGCAGCAACGCTGATTGCCAGGGAAATCGGAACAAAAACAGCCATGAGAGCTATCTTTGAAGCAAGGCAAAAAATTATGTTAATATAACCTGCTCCCATGGTGTCGAAGGACAACCCCGAAACTGCACCCCCGAGCAGCGAGCCGACAAGCCAAAGAATAATCATAAGAGAACCACAGCTTACTCCAACAATGGTTTTTGAGATAACGTAATCGGTTCTTTTCGCTCTGACAGTAAATAGGTTTTTCGAATATCCCGAGGTAAAATCCTCGGACACGAACAGACATATCCATACTGCTACAGCAAAGTACATAAGATTCATAT
>JAFTHF010000177.1 GCA_017457545.1 Clostridia bacterium | reverse complement strand
TTCTTATATGATACAATACTTTAAAACAAAAAACAAGTGTTTTTGAAATAAAGACACGAGGAAAGGTAAATTTTTTATGAAAACAGCAATTTTAGGCTTCGGAGTTGTTGGCTCAGGTGCTTACGAGATACTTAACCGATACGGCTATACTGTTAAAAAAGTTCTCGACATCCGTCCTCACGATGAGCTTGGAGATGTTTTGACAAATAATTACGATGATATATTAAACGATAAGGAAATTACTGTTGTTGCTGAGGCTATCGGAGGACTTGAGCCTGCACATACCTTTGTTGTTAAGGCGCTTAAGGCCGGTAAGCACGTTGTAAGCTCCAACAAGCACCTTATCTGCACATATTACGATGAGCTTCATAAATTAGCTATTGAAAACGGTGTCACAATTAAATTCACATCCAGCGCAGGCGGTGGCATCCCTTGGCTTTACAACCTTAAGCGCGGTGTAAGATGCGATGAGATGGAAAAGGTTATGGGTATTATGAACGGTACTACCAACTTTATCCTGGATGCCATGATTACAGATTCAAGGGACTTTGACGATGTGCTTAAGGAGGCACAGGCTCTTGGCTATGCTGAGGCTAATCCCAGCGCTGATATTGACGGTCTTGATACAGCAAGAAAGACAGCTATTTCCTCTTCAATTGCATTTGATACAATTATTACAGAGGAAGAGGTAAATGTATTCGGTCTTCGCAATATTAAGAAGCTTGACATTGATTACATTACAAAAAAGCTTGGAAAAACAGTACGTTATATGGGTTTTGGTACAAAAAATGAGGATACGGTATCGGTTTTTGTTGAACCTACTATCCTTGACGCAGGTGCGCTTGAGGCTAACGTAAATAAGAATTTCAACATGATTTCCCTCTTCGGAAAGAGTGTTGGCAGACTTTCATTCTACGGTCAGGGCGCAGGTAAATATCCTACAGGAAACTCTCTTGCACAGGACGTTATTGATATTTTAAAGGGTGACACAGCCCTTGAATATCCCAAGGCTAAGGTGGAAATTAATAACAGTAGCATTTACAGAAAATATTATGTAAGAACAACAGCAGACCTTGATAGCAGTATTATTTGCAGCAGGGAAGCTATTGACGGCATAAATTATATACTGACAGATAAGATAAGCGTAAAGGATATGCATAAGGCTGCAAAGGCTGTATTTGAAGCTGACAGGAATGCATTCCTTGCGGGAATTGAGGAGTAAGATGATTAAGGTATTAAAGTTTGGCGGTTCCTCCCTTGCATCAGGAGAAACCTTTGCAAAGGTAAAAAAGATTATTGAGGCCGACCCCTCCAGAGCTATTGTTGTAGTTTCTGCACCCGGTAAGCGCTTCACAGGAGATACAAAGGTTACTGACCTTCTTTATATTCTCCATGCACATATTAAATACAATGCGCCCTACAATGATATTTACGAAAAGATTAAGGAAAGATACAGAGAAATCTACTATTCCTGTGGACTTAAGCAGGACCTTGAAACCGAGCTTGTAAATATTGAGGCTAATCTTAATAAGAAGACCAGCGTTGACTATATCGTATCAAGAGGCGAATATCTTAACGCACGTCTTATGGCTGAATACCTTGGCTATAAGTTTGTTGACAGTGCTGATTGGCTTACATTTAACTATTACGGCAAGGTTGATTTTGAAAAGTCCTACGAAAATCTTCGTAACATTGTAGAAAACAACTCAAAGATTGTAATCCCCGGCTTCTACGGTGTAAATCCTGACGGCAGCATAAAGACCTTCTCCCGTGGTGGCTCCGATATTACAGGTGCTATTGCAGCAGCGGCTATTGATGCCGATATGTACGAAAACTGGACAGACGTGTCCGGAATTATGACTGTTGACCCCAGAATCGTTGATAATCCCAGACCTATTGACAAGGTAACCTTCAGTGAGCTTCGTGAGCTTTCCTACATGGGTGCCGAGGTTCTTCACGAGGAGACAGTATTCCCTGTAAGAAGCAAGAATATTCCTCTTTATATTAAGAATACTAACGATATGAATGCGCCCGGTACTCTTATTATGGAAAGCTTTGATGACGATGATAACAGAACTCACTTTATCACAGGTATTTCCGGTAAGAAGAATTATTCTATTATTACTATTGCAAAAAACAGAATGAATGAAGAGGTTGGCTACATCAGAAGAACACTTGAGATTTTTGAAAATCTCGGCGTTTCCATTGAGCATGTACCCAGCAGCATTGACAGCTTCTCCGTTGTTGTTGCATCAAGCGCAATTGAAAATTGCCTACATTCACTTATTACAAAAATAAACGAAAAGCTTCAGCCCGATAGCGTACAGATAGTTAATGAGGTTAGCCTTATTGCTATTGTTGGCAGAAAGCTTGCTGAAAATATCGGTATTGCGGGTAAGATTTTCACTGCTCTTGGCGAAAACGATATTAATATCAGAATGATTGAGCAGGGCGCTGACGAAATCAATATTATTATCGGTGTAAACGATACCGATTACACAAAAGCAATTAAAGTGCTTTATAATCTTAGCTAATTCCACGAGGTGATTTAAAATGAAGAAATATAATGTTGGTATTCTCGGCGCTACAGGTGCCGTAGGTAGAGAAATGCTTAAGGTGCTTGAAGAAAGAAGCTTCCCTATGGGTGAGTTGAGACTTCTTGCAAGCGCGCGTAGCGTTGGTAAAAAGATTCCTTACTGTGGCAAGGAATATGAGGTTCAGCTTGCATCAGCTGACGCATACGAGGGACTTGATTTCGTTCTTGGTGCTGCATCAAATGCACTTGCTAAGGAAATGGCTCCTCATATAGTAAAGGCAGGCGCTGTGTTTATTGATAACTCAAGCGCATTTCGTATGAATGACGATGTTCCCCTTGTAGTTCCCGAAATCAATGCCGAGGACGCAAGAAAGAATAAGGGTATTATTTCTAACCCCAACTGCTCCACAATTATTACACTTGTAGCAGTAAATGCAATTAACAAGCTCTCAAGCATCAAGGGCATGGTAGCCTCCACATATCAGGCAACAAGCGGTGCAGGCGCTGCAGGTCCTGTTGAGCTTATGGAGCAGATGAAATCTATTGTAAACGGTGGCGAAATCAAATCTGAGGTTTTCCAGCATCAGATTGCCGCAAACCTTATTCCTCATATCGGCTCCTTCGGTGAAAACGGATACACCACAGAGGAAATGAAGATGCAGAATGAGGGCAGAAAGATTCTTCACCTTCCAGAGCTTAAGGTTACATGCACATGCGTACGTGTTCCCGTAGTTCGTTCTCACTCTATTTCTGTAACTGTTATTACCGAAAAGAAGCTTACAGTAGATGAGGTAAAGAATGCAATTGCTAACGAAAAGGGCTGCAAGCTTTATGACGATGGCGAAAACAAGATATATCCTATGCCTCTTGTAACATCTGATCAGGATCTTGTATTCGTAGGCAGAGTACGTGAGGACCTTGTATTTGATAACGCAATCACACTTTGGTGCTGTGGCGACCAGGTACGTAAGGGCGCTGCAACAAACGCTGTACAGATTGCAGAATCTCTTATTGATTAATAAAAACAAAAGAGCAAGTGATACTTGCTCTTTTTTATTTGCTTTTGCCGACTCTTAATGCGTTGAGAATACACAGTATAGCTACACCCACATCGCCAAATACTGCCATCCACATATTAGCTATACCTATAGCTGAAAGAATTAAAATCAGCGCCTTGATACCTACAGCGAATATAAGGTTTTCCTTTACTATGGCAACAGTCCTCTTAGCGATACGTTTTGCCAGGGGGAGTGTGGATAAATCGTCCTTCATAAGCACAATATCCGATGCCTCAATGGCTGCATCGCTTCCGATTCCACCCATAGAGATGCCTATATCTGCCTGCATTAAAACCGGGGCATCGTTTATTCCGTCACCTATAAAGCACACCTTACCGCCATTTTTCTTGCTCTTTATAATATTTTCAATCTCAGTCGCCTTATCCTTTGGCAAAAGCTCTCCCTGATAATCAGAAATACCGACACTCTCTGCCACTTTTTTGACAATTTCATTCTTATCACCCGACAGAAGAACTGCTTTTGCGCCAAGATTTTTAAGATCGTCTATTGATTCCTTACTTTCTTCTTTTATCTTATCACGTACGTAAATTTTGCCTACGTACCGATTATTTTTCGCCACATATATAACGGTATCAATTGAAGCGTCAGCTTCACACTCTATATTATAAAGCTTCATAAGGCTGTAGCTTCCGCAAAGAATTGTATCATTTTCCTTAGTCGCCAAAACTCCGTAGCCTGCTTTATTTTCTATGCTATAGCTATTATCAACATTAATGCTTTCATTAAGAATAGCCTTGGCAATAGGGTGAGATGAGCCTCTTTCGGCTATAGCTGCGTAACGAAGAATTTCATCTCTTTTACTTTCGGGAACTATTCTATCAACTGCAAATTCTCCCTTTGTAATTGTACCCGTTTTGTCAAAAACAAAGGTATCTGCTTTGTTTAAGGCCTCAAGATAAACCGAGCCCTTAACAAGAATATAATTCTTTGAAAGAGTTCCGATACCCATAAAGAATGTAAGTGGTATTGAAATAACAAGGGCGCAGGGACAGGATACTACAAGAAAATTAAGGGACCTATACACCCACACACTCCAAAAACCTGTAATAATACCCGGGATTATTGCAAGGGCTACAGCAAGTCCCACTACAATAGGAGTGTATATGGCTGCAAATCGCGTAATAAATCCCTCTGCCCTTGATTTTTTATCAGCTGCGTTTTCTACAAGCTCAAGGATTTTTGATACAGTGGAATCATAAAATTCTTTAGTCACTATTACCTCTATTATAGATGTAAGATTTATACTACCGCTAAGCACCTCTTGACCCTCACAAGCGTCATAAGGAATAGTTTCGCCTGTCAATGCCTTTGTGTCAAGAGATGTGCTACCTCTGATTATTACACCGTCAAGAGGAATCTTTTCGCCCGGATTTATTACTATAACCTCTCCGATAGATACTTCCTCGGGAAATACCTCTTGAGTTTCACCATTACGCAATACGTTGGCATAATCGGGACGGATATCCATAAGAGAGGAAATGGAGCTTCTTGACTTGCCTGTTGCATATCTTTGGAAGAATTCTCCTACCTGATAGAACAATAAAACGGCACACGCCTCATCAAATCCCTCTGTCTTCTCTCCCTTTACACCCCTTATAATTGCCAAGGTAAAGGCGCCAACAGTGGCAACAAGCATAAGGAAATTTTCATCTAAGGGGTTAAGATTTATAATATTTCTTACTGCCTTTATTACTATATCGTATCCAATAATTATATAAACAGTTAAGTATAATACAAAGGGAAGATAAAAGCCCATAGGACTTATATCGGCTAAACAGACTGTTTTATCCGTAATTAAAACAGCAAAAAACAGTACAAGGGATACTATGATTCTTACAAGAACCCTTTTTTCTTTTTTTGAAAGAGTAAACGCTGTCATTTTACTATTGTGCAATCCCTTTCAAACTTTCTTATAGCTTTCTGACATTGCTCAATAATTTCGTCAAAGCGACTGTCCTCTGCATCTATTGTAAGCTTAGAGGTCATAAAGCTGACAGTTGCGTTGTTTACCCCGTCAATTTTGTTAATTGCTCTTTCCATTTTAGCTGCACAGTTTGCACACTCAAGATTTAAAAGCCTGTAGATTTTCTTCATATTTACTCCTTTAAATGTGACATTCCACATTCTATTATCATCATTACATGGTTATCGTCAAGAGAATATTTTACCTCTTTTCCTTCTTTGACACCCTTAACAAGCTTAGCATTTCTTAAAACACGTAGCTGATGAGATACGGCTGAAATGCTCATATTAAGAATTCCTGCGATTTCGCCAACGTAAAGATCACGTACCTCAAGACAGGAAAGAATCTTGGCTCTTGTGGTATCGCCAAAAACCTTAAATAGCTCAGCAAGGTCATAAATTGTTTCCTCGTCTGCTATCTTTCCTCTTACAAATTCTATTACATTCATATTTTCAAAATTCTCTTTTTCTGCCATAAGCTTCTCCGTTATTTGAATGGTTATTCAATTGTTCAATTAAATTATAGCACAAGCTACGCCACGTGTCAATAAAAAATAATAAAAAAGAGCTTGGAAATCCAAGCTCTTTTAAATTTAGGTTTATTAACCAACGATACCGCTTCGCTCAATACCCTGAACGATTCTGCCCTGCAAGAATACGAAGGCAATAATGATGGGGAGAGCAACAAGTATTGTACTTGTACCACCAACCGCATTAGTGTAAGCTACCCAACCTGTAGGTGAGCTACCTAAGTATGTGTTAAGTGATGCAGGAACAACGCCTACAAAGTTAGCACTGTTAAGAAGTGGTGGTCCGCCTGATGTCCAGTAGGATGTCTGGAAAAGTGTGTTAACGTAGAAATCATCTGTCCACAACCATGCGAATGAGAAGATAAATACAGTAACAAGCATAGGAATTGCAAGAGGAATAATAATGCTGAAGAAGGTTCTAAAGGTTGTTGAACCATCCATATAAGCAGATTCCTCAAGCTCATCAGGAACACCTGTGAAGAACTGTCTTAACAAGAAGATAAACAAGCCATTTCTGAAGGCGAAGCCTGTAATTGAAAGCATATACAAAGGAATGTATGAGTTAAGTAAGCCCTGATCAATAATGCCCAAAGCGTTAAGAAGCATACCGATGGGATTAGTTGAGCCATAGTACCAGAAGAAGTTTCTCATAGGAAGCTGAATAGCCTGCTGAGGAAGCATCATAGTGAGAATTACCAAGCCAAAGAGAATATTTCTACCTCTAAACTTAAACTTAGCAAGACCGTATCCAATAAGCGCACAGGAAAGTGTCTGTAAAAACGCATTAGAGCCGGAGATGAGGAGTGTGTTAAGAACTGCCTTGAAATAGTGGTTCTCTGTAATGATGTACTTATACTGGTCAAGATTAGGATGTCTTGAGATGTAAATAACTGTGACATCCTGGAAATCCTCAAATGTTTTAAATGAATCCGCTA
>JAFTHF010000176.1 GCA_017457545.1 Clostridia bacterium | reverse complement strand
CTCTAAGCTCTTCAACGGTTAAGCAGTCCTCACTTGCTTCATCAGACAATCGGGGCTGACAGATACCCATTGATACTTTTTTGATAGCGTCACCGAAAACGGGAGCAAACATCTTCAAAGCACCGAGGGCATAAAGCCTCATTTGAGGGTTTTCCACGGCAGATACTGCAACGCCCTTGCCGTGTTTATAGTCCGTAATATGTAGAGTGTCACCGCCGATCATAACGCAGTCGCAAGTGCCGAAGCCCTCAGGTACATACTCTGAGAAGTCAACCTTTACCTCCTGTGTTACATAAGGCGTTGACGGATAGCTCAGAGCCTTGCTGTTAAGGTATTCAACATACGCTTCAGCAGTCTTGAGCATGTCGTCTGAATAGTACGGACGGTTAGTAAGTGTCTTTAACTCAGCGTTAAACTTACGCTTCGTCATAGGTGTAAAGTGCTTCTGTGCGTACAACTCACATACACTGTGTGCGGTCTGTCCCTCTTCGGCATACTCACTTGTACCCGTAGGGAATTGTTCTTCAAATCGAGGAGCAGCCGTACACGCCAACCAACGGTGAGCAGATGATGCACTTAACAAAGCGTGATTTGTAGGTGTCGGCATGATTACACCTCCTTACAAATTAGCGCCAAGTGCCTTCAGTTCAGCCGCAAACGGATTGAGTACGTCAGGAGTAGGCTTGAGCTGTGTGACAGCCTGTACACCATACTTACCAAGCAAAGCAATAAGCTGTGCCATTTTGCCCTGTTCGCACAGTGCAGCTCCTGCAACGCTGAGCTGTTCAATCGTGTAATTGACAGCCGCCTCAGAAGGGGCAGGTGCAATAGGGGCAGAAGGTGTGACGGCAGTTGCAGGTGTAACTGCTGCTGTGTTCTGCTGTGCAGCCGGAGTAGGGTTTACGGGTGTCTGCGGTACGTCAGCATTAGCAACAGCCCCCGGCTGTGTAGCCTCCACCGCCTTAGGTGCAGAGCCGGTAGGAACGGAAACGCCGTTACCACGGATAGCCTCTGCGAGATTGTTAATAGCTTCCGGCAATCCCGGAATACTCAGAGTGATCTTAATTTCGTTCATGGATAATTGCCTCCTAATTATCGTTGTTTATAATTTCCTGCCATTTCTCAGAAAGAGTGACTACCTTGACAGAATATGTACTTGTCATATAGCCCTCCTTCCATACTCATTTAGCTCCTGATTCGCCACAGTTATACGCCATGAGCGCCTTATGGGTATCTGTGTACTTTTCAAGAAGCTCACCGAGTAGGAAAACACCGGCAGTAATGTTGCCTTCGTACTCAGTTGGCTCAATTCCGTTTTCACGGAGTCGAGGATAGTTAATCGGGTGTATCTGCATAACGCCCCAGCAAGTACCGCTGTCTGCCTCCAAATCGAAGCTGCTTTCACTTTCAGCTACTGCTAAAGCGAGGGCATAAGGTACACCGTATTTTTCGCAAGCCTGTTGCATTGTTTCCTGAAGCTCAAAGGATAACGGGATTTCCTCAATGTGAG
>JAFTHF010000175.1 GCA_017457545.1 Clostridia bacterium | reverse complement strand
TGTAGTTGCAGAAAATACAAATTCTATACATACAGTAAGATGTAGCCTTGGATATGAGGTTGCTTCTCTACTTGGCTCACCCTTTGCAGGGCTTATCGCTTCATTACTTGTGTGGGAAAGCGTATTTAAGGTTGGAAGTGTCATTTTATTTACCATGGGTGCTTTATGTATTATATTCTTCACATATTTTGAAAAGAAAAAAATAATACAGAATAACAAATACGAATATAAAAAAGAAAACAACTTAAGGATAATTAGCAATATCCGCGTATTGATAAAGCACAAAATTATAATTTTCTCCCTTGTAGCAATTATAACAGGTGTAATACGAACAACTGTTGTGTTCTGGCTTCCTACTTACTTTTCACAATATTTAGGATATGATACACAAGTTGCCGCAAGAATCTTTACTATTGCGACTCTTGTTATTTCTCTTTCTGCTTTTGTAGCAATATTTGTCTATGAAAGACTTAAAAGAAATATGGAAGCAACAATGATTATAATGTTTACTTTATCTTCTGTTTTTTTCATTGGAGTTTATTTTATAAAAAATCCAATAGTAAATGTTGTATTTATTATTCTTGCTGTATTAACATCAAACTGCTCTGCAGCAATGCTTTGGAGCAGATATTGTCCAAGTCTTCGTGATACGGGAATGGTATCAAGTGCTACCGGATTTCTTGATTTTTTAAGCTATATGGCGGCGGCTGCATCAAGTACAATATTTGCAAATTCTGTAAATACTATAGGCTGGGGCAAGCTGATATTAGTTTGGGCACTTCTTATGGCATTCGGAACCACCTTGATGATACCCTATAAAGCAATAATTAATAAAGTAAAAGCAAACAAAAAAGCGATGTAAATACATCGCTTTTATTTTTTATATCTTGTGAATTAAAAGACCGCTTCTCAATTTAGGCTCAAACCATGTTGACTTCGGAGGCATAACCTCACCGGAATCTGCAACTGACATAAGCTCGTCCAAGGATGTTGGATACATAGCTATTGCAGCCACCATATCCTCATTACATCTCTGTTCAAGGTATTCGAGACCACGTATTCCACCTGCGAAATCTATTCTTTTATCGCTTCTTGGGTCATTGATCCCTAATATAGCGGAAAGAAGATTTTTTTGCAAGATGGCACAGTCAAGACGGTCAACAGGAGATTCTGCATTGCAGATTTCACTATAAAATTTTACTTTATACCAATTTCCACCTACGTAGATACCAACTGTATGCTTAGAATCTGGTCTGTATGCACCCATTCCCTCATACATCTCTACTGTTCCTACGGTTTTAGAAACAAGGGTCAGAAATTCATCTACTGAATATCCGTTTAAATCCTTGATAAGTCTGTTATAATCAAGAATTGCAAGGGAATTTGACGGAAAAATTACAGAAAGGAAGAAATTATATTCTTCATTTCCTGTATGAGAAGCATTTTCTCCTCTACGTTTAAGTCCAACCTTTACAGCAGAGGCAGCACGGTGATGTCCGTCTGCAATATATAACGCATCTAAATCTGCAAATGCAGCTTCAATATCCTTATCAATATCAGAATTGCTTGTTGTCCAGACTGTATGGCGTACTCCGTCATCAGCGATAAAATCATACAAAGGAGCTTTTTCTGTTTCCATGTCTATGATTTTATCAAGAGTGCTACATTCCTTATATGTCAAGAAAATTGGGCCTGTATGTGCAGAACATGTATCTACATGCTTAATTCTGTCAACTTCCTTATCAGCACGTGTAAATTCGTGCTTTTTAATTCTGTTTTCAAGATAATCGTCAATAGATGCGCAGCCAACAATACCTGTCTGTGAATGTCCGTTCATTATCTGACGGTAAAAATAATATTTCTTATTTTCATCATTCACGTAAATACCCATATTCTCAAAGGCTTTTAGATTTTCAGCTGCCTTAGTATACACCTTTTCATCATAGAGATCTATACCCTTTTCAAGATCGATTTCAGCCTTATCAATGTGCAAAAAGGAATAAGGCTTGCCTTTTACCTCTTCTCTTGCCTCATCACTTGACATAACGTCGTATGGTAAGGCAGCACATTGCTCAGCATATTGTGCGTCAGGTCTTAAAGCGAAAAATGGTTTTACAGTAATCATATATTCACCAAATTAATAACAGTTTACTTTAATTACTCCGTCAATGTTCATTACAGTATTTACTACTGTATCGTTAACCTTTTCATTAGTTTCAACGATTGTGTAAGCGTAATCGCCCTTAGAACCGTTGGCAAGGTTTTCAATATTAACATTTACAGATGCAAATGCAGCTGTAATCTGTGAAAGCATATTAGGAATATTCTTATGCATTACACATACACGTGCGCTTGCTGTATGAGGAAGGAATACGTTAGGATAGTTTACGCTATTCTTGATATTACCGTTTGTAAGGTATTCGTCAAGCTGCTTTGCTGCCATAACTGCACAGTGATCCTCAGATTCATTTGTAGATGCGCCAAGATGAGGAATGTTGATAATTCCGTTTGCACCAACTGTTTCCTCTGTGGGGAAGTCAGTAACATACTTTGCAACCTTCTTATTTTCGATTGCCTTCTTCATATCCTCAGCATTAACAAGCTCTGCTCTTGCAAGGTTAATAATCTTAACTCCGTCCTTCATCATGGAGAGAGTCTTTTCGCAAATCATGTTCTTTGTCTGTGCTGTTGCAGGTACATGAAGTGTGATATAATCGCAGGTCTTGAAAATATCCTCATAGGTTGCTGCCTGCTTTACAGAAGGAGCAAGGTTCCAAGCTGCTGCAGGAGTGATAAAGGGGTCACAGCCTACTACGGTCATACCAAGAGCATTAGCTGCATTTGCAACCAAGCCACCGATAGCACCAAGACCAATAACGCCAAGCTTCTTACCCATAAGCTCTGTACCTACGTAAGCGCCCTTACCTGCCTCTACAGCTTTGGCAACACCATCTGTACCCTCAAGTGTTTTAGCCCATTCAATACCGCCTATAACATCTCTTGCCGCAAGAATAAGTGCGCATACTGCAAGTTCCTTAACACCGTTTGCGTTAGCACCGGGTGTGTTGAATACAACAACACCGTTTTCAGTACACTTGTCAACAGGAATATTATTTACACCTGCACCACAGCGTGCAATTGCCTTAAGCTCTGCAGGGAACTCCATATCATGAAGCTTAGCAGAACGAACCATTATAGCATCAACTGTTTCGCAAGCATCGGAAACATTATATTTCGCAGGGTCAAATACATCTGTACCAACCTTAGCGATTTTATTCATAAGCTTAATATTTTTCATCGTACTGTCCTCTT
>JAFTHF010000174.1 GCA_017457545.1 Clostridia bacterium | reverse complement strand
GTACAGGTATTGACAGCGATATTATTGTATCCTCTGTTAAGGCGCTTGTAAGCGCAGTAAATAGACTATTGTACGACAAAAAGGAGAGCCTATGAAATTAACAGGTGCAGAAATCATTATAAGAACACTTATTGAGCAGGGTGTTACCGACGTTTTCGGTTATCCGGGCGGACAGGTAATCAGCATTTACGATGCTCTTTATAAATATCAGGACGAAATCAATCACGTTCTCACAGCTCATGAGCAGGGTGCCTCTCACGCAGCAGACGGCTACTCAAGAGCAACAGGTAAAGTTGGCGTATGTATCGCTACCTCAGGCCCCGGTGCTACCAACCTTGTAACAGGTATTGCAACCGCAATGCTGGACTCCATTCCCATGGTGGCAATTACAGGTAATGTGCCCTGTAGCCTTATCGGTAAGGACTCCTTCCAGGAGATTGATATTACAGGCGTTACACTTCCTATTACAAAGCACAACTATTTTGTAAACAGAATTGAGGATTTGGCAGACTCTATAAGAGAGGCGTTTTCAATTGCCAAGTCAGGCCGTCCCGGTCCTGTCCTTGTTGACGTTCCCAAGGACGTACAGGTTGCTACATATGAATACGAGCCTCAGCCTGTTGTAGAGAAGATTCCTCTTCCCAAGGCAACAGATGAGCAGATTAATGAGGCTGTTAAGCTTGTTAATGAGGCTAAGCGCCCCTATATCTACATAGGTGGCGGCGCTGTAGGTCTTGGACTTGGCGATGAGGTTATGGAGCTTGCAGATAAGATTGACGGTTGTATAGGCTGTACCTTTATGGGCCTTTCCGCAGTTCCCGACGGATATGAAAGATTCCTCGGTATGCAGGGCATGCACGGACACTATGCGTCATCAATCGCACAGAATGAGGCAGACCTTATTATCGGTGTAGGTGTTCGCTTCAGCGACAGAGCAACAGGTAATGTAAAGAAGTTCGCTAAGAACAGTAAGATTATTCAGCTTGACCCCGACTTTGCAGAAATCAACAAGAACGTTAAGGTTGACTGTGGCATTGTTGCAGACGTTGAGGATTCCTTTAAGAGAATTGCGGCAGCCTGCGAGGCAAAGAGCAATCCCGACTGGATAGCAAGAGTTCACGCACTCAAGGCTGAGGAGGATAAGCAGGAAAAGGAAATTTCAAAGAGCAACAAAAATAAGCTTACCCCCAAGAACATATTCGATGTAATCAATGAGTGCAAGCTTCCCGCTACAATTACAGTTACCGATGTAGGTCAGCATCAGATGTGGGCAGCGCAGTATTCCACCTTTGACAGACCCAGACGCTTTGTTTCAAGCGGCGGTCTTGGTACTATGGGCTTTGGACTTGGCGCAGCTCTCGGCGCATATGTAGCTACCAAGGACCCCACAATCCTTATTACAGGTGACGGCTCCTTCGGTATGAACCTTAATGAGCTTGCTACTGCAGTTAAATACAATATTCCCGTTGTTATCGTTCTTGTAAATAACGGTGTGCTTGGAATGGTACGTCAGTGGCAGACCCTCTTCTTTGGCAGAAGATATTCAAATACTGTCCTTGACAGACAAACAGACTTTGTAAAGCTTGCAGAGGCATTTGGTGCTGTGGCTTACAGGGCAGACAGTAAAAAGGAATTCAAGTCAGCCTTTGAAAAGGCGATTAAGTGTGGCAGACCCGTAGTGATTGATGCAATAATAGACAAGGACGAATTCGTTCTTCCCATGCTTCCCCCCGGTGGCTCTATTGATGAAATCATTACCGATGTTGAAAAATAAGGAGGTAAATATGAATAAGTTTGTAATTGCGGTTTACGTAGATAACAAATTCGGTGTACTTACAAGAGTAACAAGTATGTTTACCCGCCGTGGCCTCAACATTGATGCCTTAACCGTTGGTGAAACAGAAAGACCCGAATATTCAAGAATAACTATTTGCTTAAGCGGTGACGGCTACGCAAGAGAGCAGCTTATTAATCAGCTTCGCAAGCTTCATAACGTAAAGAAGGTTGATGTGCTTGAGGATGACTGTATTAAGAGAGAGCTTATGCTTATCAAGGTGGGCTACACCACAGAAACAAGAGCCGACATTCTTGCGGCTACCGATGTGTACAGAGCAAAGGTAATCGACTACACACCCGAGGAGATGTGTATCGAGGTAACAGGCGACCCAACAAAGATTGACGCATTTATCCGTCTTATGATACCCTTTGGCATTATTGAAATGTGCCGTACAGGTATTGTAGCTCTTGAACGTGGAAATACAAATCTTTTGGATAAATAAATTTTAAAACAATTTTAAGGAGAATAAAACAATGGCAAACATTTACTATCAGCAGGATTGCGATCTTAACAAGCTTAATGGAAAAACAGTAGCAATAATCGGTTACGGCTCACAGGGTCACGCACACGCACTTAATCTTAAGGACTCAGGCGTTAACGTAATCGTTGGTCTTTATAACGGAAGCAAGAGCTGGGCTAAGGCAGAGAAGGCAGGCCTTAAGGTTATGACAGCTGCAGATGCAGCTAAGGCAGCAGACATCATTATGATTCTTATCAATGATGAAAAGCAGGCTAAGCTCTACAAGGAAAGCATTGAGCCCAACCTTACAGAGGGCAAGACACTTGCATTTGCACACGGCTTCAACATTCACTTTGGCTGTATCAAGCCTCCCAAGAACGTAAACGTAATCATGGTTGCTCCTAAGGGTCCCGGTCACACAGTACGTAGCGAGTATCAGGTAGGTAAGGGTGTTCCCTGTCTTATCGCTGTTCATCAGGATGCAACAGGCGACGCACTTGAGCTTGGTCTTGCTTATGCTCTCGGTCTCGGTGTCGCAAGAGCAGGTGTTCTTGAAACAACCTTCAGAACAGAAACAGAAACAGACCTCTTCGGTGAGCAGGCAGTTCTCTGCGGCGGTGTATGCGCACTTATGCAGGCAGGCTTTGAAACACTTGTTGAGGCTGGCTATGACCCCAGAAACGCATATTTTGAGTGTATCCACGAAATGAAGCTTATCGTAGACCTTATCTATCAGAGTGGCTTTGAGGGAATGAGATATTCTATCTCCAACACAGCTGAGTACGGTGACTACATCACAGGTCCCAAGATCATTACAGAGGACACAAAGAAGGCAATGAAGAAGGTTCTTTCCGATATTCAGGACGGAACATTTGCAAAGGACTTCCTTCTTGACATGTCCGATGCAGGCTCACAGGTTCACTTCAATGCTATGAGAAAGATCGCTGCAGAGCATCCCTCAGAGGTAGTTGGTAAGGAAATCAGAGAGCTTTACAGCTGGGCTGACGAGGAAAAGTTTATCAACAACTAATTAAAACAACAAGAGGTTATTATGATTAAAGAAAAAATAGTTGACGGAGCTCATAACGCCCCTCACCGTTCACTCTATAAGGCGCTTGGCCTTACAAGAGAGGAGCTGGACCGTCCTCTTATCGGTATTGTCAGCTCTTATAACGAGATAGTTCCGGGACATATGAACCTCGATAAAATAACAGAGGCAGTTAAGCTTGGCGTTGCTATGGCAGGGGGAACACCTATTATGTTCCCTGCCATCGCCGTATGCGACGGTATCGCTATGGGACATGTGGGCATGAAATACTCCCTTGTTACCCGTGACCTTATTGCAGACTCCACAGAGGCTATGGTAATGGCTCACGGCTTTGACGGTCTTGTTATGATACCTAACTGTGATAAAAACGTGCCCGGTCTTCTTATGGCTGCTGCAAGACTTAATATTCCTACCGTTTTTGTAAGCGGAGGACCTATGCTTGCAGGCAGAGTAGACGGCAAAAAGCGAAGCCTTTCCGCTATGTTTGAGGCGGTAGGCTCCTACAAGGCAGGCACTATTGACGAGTGTAAGCTTTGCGAATACGAAAATAAGGCGTGTCCTACCTGTGGCTCCTGCTCAGGTATGTATACAGCCAACTCTATGAACTGTCTTACCGAGGTTCTCGGTATGGGACTTGGCGGTAACGGTACTATCCCCGCAGTTTACTCTGCAAGAATAGAGCTTGCCAAGCATGCAGGTATGCAGGTTATGGAGCTTGTAAGAAAGAACATTTGCCCTAAGGATATTATGACAAAGGCAGCTATCAAGAATGCTATTACAGCAGATATGGCACTTGGCTGCTCCACCAACAGTATGCTTCATTTGCCGGCTATCGCAAATGAATGCGGTGTGGAATTTGACCTTGACGATGTAAACAGAATAAGTGAGGTAACTCCTAACCTTTGTCACCTTGCCCCCGCAGGTCCTACATATATGGAGGATCTTAACGAGGCCGGCGGTGTATATGCAGTTCTTAAGGAGCTTGATAAGCTTGGTCTTATTGACACCTCAGTTATGACCTGCACAGGCAAGACAATGGCGGAGAATATCGCTGACGCATATAACAGAGATACAGAAACCATAAGAACCGTGGAGAACCCCTACAGCAAGACAGGCGGTATTGCGGTGCTTAAGGGTAATCTTGCACCCGACGGCTGCGTAGTAAAGAGAAGCGCAGTTGCCCCCGAAATGCTTGTTCACGAGGGACCTGCAAAGGTCTATGAAAGCGAGGAGGAGGCTATCAGCGCAATCTATGAAGGCAAGATAGTTAAGGGTGATGTTGTGGTTATTCGCTATGAGGGTCCTGCAGGTGGCCCGGGTATGAGAGAAATGCTTTCTCCCACCTCTGCAATTGCAGGTATGGGACTTGATAAGGACGTTGCTCTTATTACAGACGGACGCTTCTCAGGTGCAACCCGTGGCGCATCAATCGGTCACGTTTCCCCCGAGGCTGTAAGCGGCGGTATTATCGCTTACGTTAAGGACGGAGATATTATTTCTATCAATATTCCCGAATATAAAATTGAGCTTAAGGTTTCAGATGAGGAAATCGAAAAGCGTAAAGCAGAAATGCCCATTAAGAAAAAGGATAACATCAAGGGCTACTTAAAGCGCTATGCAGCCATGGTAAGCTCTGCAGACAAGGGCGCAATTATAAACAGATAAGTGGAAAGGAAGCTGGAATTATGTCAATGACAATGACACAGAAGATTCTTGCGGCACACGCAGGACTTGACAAGGTTGAGGCAGGTCAGCTCATTCTTGTTGATGTGGACAGAGTTCTCGGTAACGACATTACCTCTCCCGTTGCTATACGTGAATATGAGCGTATCGGCGCTAAGGGAGTTTACGACCGTGAAAAGGTAACAATGGTTATGGACCACTTTGCACCTAATAAGGATATAAAGGCGGCAGTTCAGTGTAAAATGTGCCGTGATTTCTGTGAAAAGGAGCAGATTACCAACTTTTACGATGTTGGCAGAATGGGTATTGAGCATGCGCTCTTACCCGAAAAGGGTCTTGTTATCCCCGGAGACGTGGTTATCGGTGCTGATTCTCACACCTGTACATACGGCGCAATCGGAGCATTCTCCACAGGCGTAGGCTCAACAGATAT
>JAFTHF010000173.1 GCA_017457545.1 Clostridia bacterium | reverse complement strand
GCCTCTCGCCTTAATTTTAAGGTTGAAAACGGAATGAAGGTTCTTGTTCATGCAAGAGTCGGCGTATACGAAAGGGCAGGCTCATATCAGCTGTATGTTGACTCAATGCAGCCTGACGGAATCGGTGCATTGTATCTTGCTTATGAACAATTAAAAAATAAGCTTGCAGCCGAGGGACTTTTTAATGAAGAATATAAAAAGCCTATACCCAAATTCCCAAAAAGAATAGGTGTAATTACATCGCCAACCGGTGCCGCAGTCAGAGATATTATTAAGGTAGCAACTAAAAGATGTCCATTTGCAGATATTATTTTGTATCCTGCAGCCGTTCAAGGCAGAGAATCGGCAGCTGAGCTGACACGTGCCGTAGAGCATTTTAACTTAATAAATAATGTAGATGTTATTATAATCGGCAGAGGTGGTGGCTCACTTGAGGATCTATGGTCATTTAATGACGAAGGTCTTGCAAGAGCAATATTTGCATCTTCTATTCCTATAGTATCTGCCGTCGGTCATGAAATTGATTTTACAATTTGCGATTTTGTAGCTGATATAAGAGCTGCAACACCATCTCACGCTGCTGAGCTTGTTACTCCTAACTGTGCAGAGCTTAAAAACAGAGTGGATAATAGCTATATAAGAGCTAAAAACAGCATTTTAAACACCTTGATGGATTACAGAAGTCTTATTGACAGATATAAGGAATCAAAGGTGCTGACTGACCCTATGTTACTTTTTGATGAAAAAAGAATGATGCTTGTTGACGGTACAGAAAAGATATATAACGCTATGAATAATAAAAGCAAGGAGCTTCGTTCTGATCTGTCAAGAATAAGCGCATCGCTTACTGCACTAAATCCCTTAGCAGTTTTATCAAGAGGCTACGGTGCAGTATTTAATGAAGAAAATAAGGTTGTAAAAAGTGTTACAGCTGTAAATACAGGAGACAAAATTACCGTAAGTCTTTCAGACGGTAACCTTATTACAGCTATTGAGAATATAGAAAGAAAGGATACAAATAATCATGCCTAAAAAGGATTTAACATTTGAACAGGCTATGGACAGGCTAGAGGAAATAGTAAGCTTGCTTGAAAGTGGAGATTCACCACTTGATAAATCACTTTCTTTATTTGAAGAGGGAGTAAAGCTTGTAAATCTTTGTAATTCTCAGCTTGAAAAGGCTGAAAGCTCAGTTAAACAGCTTATAAATCAGGACGGAGAGCTTATAGAAAAGGAATTTGACATTGGAGAGAACAAAAATGATTGAACAGCTTATTAAATCAAATTCCGAAATAGTAGAAAAGGCACTTGAGAGCTATATGAATATTGACGGCTACGGTATTGAAAAATCAATGTCCTACAGCCTTTTATCAGGTGGCAAGAGAATAAGACCTTTCATTGTATTAGAGGTATATAAGCTTTTTTCCAAAAGTGAAAGCGTAGAAAAGGCATTACCCTTTGCCTGCGCCCTTGAAATGATTCATACCTATTCACTTATTCATGATGATTTACCGTCTATGGATAACGATGATTACCGTAGAGGTAAGCCTACAAATCACAAGGTGTTTGGTGAGGCACAAGCCTTACTTGCAGGTGATTCCTTACTTACTTACGCATTTTATGTAGCATCAACTAACGATAAGGTTAGTGATAAAAGTGTCAGATTGGCAATTAAATGCCTGTCGGAATATGCGGGATATGCGGGAATGGCAGGCGGACAGATGATTGACCTTGACAGCGGTAATAATATCACATCCTATGAGGAGCTTAAAAGAATGCATGCACTTAAAACAAGTGCATTAATTAAATGTGCATGCTTGCTTGGATATTATGCTGCCTGTGATACACCAGATATTGAAACAGAAAATGCTCTTTGTATTTTCTCCGAAAATATCGGTATTGCATTCCAGATAAGAGATGATATTCTTGATAAAATATCCGATAAGGAAACTCTTGGAAAGAATATCGGCTCTGATGAAAAGAATCAAAAGAAGACATCCCTCTCATATATGAGCATTGAGGATGCGCAAAAAGAGGTAGATAGCCTTACAAATAAGGCAATAGAAGAGATTACAAAGTATTGTAAGATTGATTCAGTGCTGCCAGTATTTGCAAAATACCTTATTGACAGGAAAAAATAATGAGAGCAGATGTTTATTTATATACCTTTGGATATGTAAAAAGCAGACAGAAGGCAAAAACTCTGATTGAAGACGGATATGTAATAATTAACGGAGAAAAGATTTCAAAGCCTGCATATGAGCTTAACGAGACTCATAGCTACAATATTGAAATCAATGATCCAT
>JAFTHF010000019.1 GCA_017457545.1 Clostridia bacterium | reverse complement strand
CGTTGTTTCTGAAATTATTGCCAATGTTATACTTAATAAGGATAAGGCGCTTTACGAATATTCCCTTAAGTTTGATAAGGCAGCTCTTTCCTCTCTTGAGGTAAGCGAGGACGAGATTGATGAGGCATTTGCATCTGTAGACGCTGAATTTGTAGAAATTATTAAGGAGGCTGCGGAAAATATCCGTGATTTCCATAAGCATCAGGTTAGAAACAGCTTTGTAATAAGCGAAAATGATGGAGTAGTTACAGGACAAAAGGTTATGCCTATTGAAAAGGTAGGACTTTACGTGCCCGGTGGCACAGCTGCATACCCCTCCACAGTTCTTATGGATTCAATTCCTGCTAAGATTGCAGGCTGCAGCCAGATTGTAATGGTAACCCCTCCTATGAAAAACGGCAAGGTTAACCCTGTAATTCTTGCAGCAGCTAAGATTGCGGGAGTTGACAGAATATTCAAGGTTGGTGGCGCACAGGCAATTGCAGCCTTAGCCTACGGAACAGAAACTGTTCCCAAGGTTGATAAGATTGTAGGCCCCGGTAACGCTTACGTAGCCGAAGCGAAGAAGCAGGTATTCGGCAAGGTAAATATTGATATGATTGCCGGCCCCTCAGAAATTCTTGTAGTAGCAGATAAAACCTGTAGCCCCGCATACGTGGCTGCCGATTTACTCTCTCAGGCAGAGCATGACAGAATGGCAAGTGCAGTTTTGGTAACCGACAGCTATGAGCTTGCAGAGGCTGTAAGCGATGAAATAGAGAAGCAGATTCCTATGCTTCCGAGAGCTGATATTGCAAGATGCTCCATTGATAATAACGGTAAAATAATCGTTAGCGAAAATAATCTTATGCTTGCAATTGATATTGCAAACGAGATAGCTCCCGAGCATCTTGAAATCTGTGTTGATAACCCCTTTGATTATCTTGACAAGATAAAGCACGCAGGCTCAATCTTTATGGGCAAGTACTGTCCCGAGGCGCTTGGCGACTACTTTGCAGGGCCTAATCACACACTTCCCACAAGTGGCACAGCAAGATTTTCAAGCCCACTTTCCGTTGACGATTTCGTAAAGAAATCTCAGTTTACTTATTACACAAAGGACGCACTTTCAAAAGTAGCAGACAAGATTTCCTACTTTGCAAAGAAGGAAGGACTCCACGCCCACGCAAAGAGTGCAACTATTCGTTTCGAGGACTGATATGAGCAGATTTTTCAGCAGCAAGTATTCAAATCTTGAGGCATACACCCCCGGTGAGCAGCCAAGAGATATGAAATATATAAAATTGAATACCAATGAATCTCCCTTCCCCCCCTCAGAAGCAGCCCTTGATGCTGCTTACAGAGAGGCAGGTAAGCTTCAGCTTTATTCTGACCCTCAGTGTACTGAGCTTGCGGAAAAGGCTGCAGAGATTTTTGGGGTTTCAAGGGACGAAATCCTTATGACCAACGGCTCTGATGAAATACTTAATTTTGCTTTTATGGCATTTTGCGACAGTGAGCATTCCATAGTATTTCCAGATATAACCTACGGCTTTTATCCTGTTTTTGCAGAGCTTAACGGTATTGCCTACAAGGAAATCCCTTTAAAAGAGGATTTCACCATTGACTATAAGGAATATGTAGGTATTAACAAAAACATAGTTATAGCTAACCCAAATGCTCCCACAGGTATTGCCTTAACGCTTTCGGAAATAGAACAAATCGTTAAGTCCAATCCCGATAATGTGGTTATTATTGATGAGGCATACGTGGACTTTGGTGGCGAAAGCGCCATACCGTTAACAAAAAAATACGACAATTTACTTGTAACAGGCACATTTTCAAAGTCGCGCTCACTTGCAGGCGCACGTCTTGGATTTGGTATAGGCGCAAAATCTCTTATAAGCGACCTTAATACAATAAAGTATTCAACTAACCCATATAACATAAACAGAATGACTATGGCAGTAGGATACGCTGTGCTTTGCGATAATGAGTACTATATGGAGAACTGCCGTACCATTATGGAGGTAAGGGAATACGTAACGGACAGGCTTAAGGCTATGGGCTTTAGCGTTCTGCCTTCAAGGGCTAACTTTATCTTTGCTAAGCATAATGATATTTCAGGCTTTGACCTTTATGATAAGCTTAAAAAAAGAGGCATTCTTATTCGTCACTTCAACAAGGACAGAATAAAGGATTATAACAGAATCACCATTGGAACAAAGGATATGATGGATAAATTCCTAAGTGCAGTATCCGAGATTTTAGAGGAGAAATAATATGAGAAATTACGAAATAAAGCGTAAAACCGCAGAAACAGATATAGCTCTTTCCCTTAATTTAGACGGCAAGGGACAGG
>JAFTHF010000172.1 GCA_017457545.1 Clostridia bacterium | reverse complement strand
TGAGGCTTAGCGCCTATTTCGCCGTAAAGGGGGTCTCCATCGTTATCAAACTCACAGAAGAAGTTTGATACCTTTTCAATACCCATATCATTGATGATCATATCCTCGGTGACACGGATTTTTTGGGGTTTTGTGCTCATTTTTATTCTCCTTAAAGGTCAAAAAATCTTGACAGATTGAAAAACAATCTAAGGCTAGTATATAATTTAATGCCGTAAAAGTCAATACCTTAGGGGAATTTTAATGGTAAAATTAACTTATAAAGTTAATAATCAGTTTAGCGTTTTGGTGTACTTTATATAAAAATTCGCATAATAACAAATTTTATTGACTTATGTGACCGAATATGGTAAAATATACGGAGAAATTAAGATTTTTACTTGACCTACATTCGTTTTCTTAATTATACATTTATGCGATTTTTATCGCATGGAGGATTAAAATGGACGCAATTGATGTGATTTTTAAATCGGTGAATATTGCCAATACAGTTATTGGCATTCTTTTCTCCGTTTTCTACGCATATCAGATATTTTTTGTAATAGTTCCCTTAATAATAAAACACCCAAAGCTTAAGGAGCAGCCCCTTCGCAGATACGGCATATTCATTTCAGCAAGAAATGAGTCCTTGGTTGTGGGTAACCTTATTGAAAGCCTTAAGAAGCAGACCTATAACGGCGAATACCTTACTATCTTTGTAGTGGCAGATAACTGCACCGATAATACTGCAGAGGTGGCAAGAAATGCAGGTGCCGTGGTTTATGAGCGCTTTAATTCCGAGAAGGTCGGCAAGGGCTATGCAATGGAATTTCTTTACGAAAGAATATGCGAGGATTACGGCGACACCTACTTTGATGCCTATGCTATTTTTGATGCAGATAATATTGTAGCTCCCACCTTCTTTGAGGAGATAAACAAGGTTTATTCCGACAGATATCCTGTTGTAACCTGTTACCGTAACTCGAAGAACTACGGAGATAACTGGGTAAGCGCAGGCTATGCCCTTTGGTTCTTGCGTGAGTCACAGTATCTTAACAGAAGCCGTATGCGCTGCAGAACCACCTGTGCAGTATCCGGAACAGGCTTTGTATTTGATGCGGCAATTATGCGTGAGACAGGAGGCTGGAAATTCTTCCTTCTTACTGAGGATATTGAATTTACGAACTACAACGTATTACAGGGCAGAAAGATCGGATATGCCGAAAAGGCTGTTATTTACGATGAGCAGCCTACTAAGTTTTCTCAGTCCTGTCACCAGAGAATGCGTTGGGCAAGAGGCTATTTACAGGTAATGGGCAAGTTCGGTCTTAAGCTTGTAAGGGGCATTTTCTCGAAGAAATGTACATCATGCTTTGATATGTCCTGTACAATTCTTCCTGCACTTGTGCTTAGTATTCTTTCCGTTGTTATCAACTTTACAGCAGGAATTGTCCTTGCTATAATGGGTGTAAATATTCTGCCCTTGGTATATTCCTTTGGACAAACTATTCTCGGTATGTACGCACTGCTTTTTGTGCTTGGCACTATTACCGTCATTACCGAGTGGAAGCAGATTCATTGCTCTGTATTCAAAAAGATACTTTACGCATTTACATTCCCGATTTTTATGATAACATACGTTCCCGTCACCATGGCAGCCCTCTTTGCAAAGAACGAGTGGAAGCCTATTGAGCATAATAAGTCAAAGACCCTTGACGATATTATGCAGGACGGCGCCGATAAGAAAAAGACAACCGATACAGATGAAACCATAAATGTAAAATAAGCAGGAAATTTCCTGCTTTTTTACTTTTTTGCCTTATATAATAAAAAATACTTGCAGATTAATAAAAGTTATGATAAAATTACCTTGAATTAATCTCCGAAAGGATTTTTATAATGAACGAAAGACAGAAGCATATAAGAAATTTTTCTATAATTGCACATATAGACCACGGTAAGTCAACCCTTGCTGACAGAATACTTGAGTATTCCAATGCAGTCTCCAAGCGTGAAATGGAGGATCAGCTTCTTGACAATATGGATTTGGAGAGGGAAAGAGGAATCACCATCAAGGCGAGAGCCGTAAGAATAAATTATACCCATAAGGACGGAGAGGAATATATCCTCAACCTTATTGACACTCCCGGTCACGTTGACTTCAACTACGAGGTTTCAAGATCTCTTAATGCCTGTGAGGGCGCACTCTTAGTGGTTGACTCCACACAGGGAATAGAGGCACAGACCCTTGCCAATGCATATCTTGCCGTAGACTGCGACCTTGAAATAGTTCCCGTTATTAACAAGATAGATTTGCCAAGCGCAGATGTAGACAGAGTACGTAACGAAATTGAGGACGTTATCGGTATTGTTGCCGAGGGCTGTCCTGCTGTTTCTGCCAAGGTGGGACTTAATATTGACACAGTTCTTGATGCCATAGTTGAAAGCATTCCTGCACCCGAGGGAGACGAGAATGCACCTCTCAAGTGTCTTATATTCGACTCCTATTACAACGCATATCTTGGTGTAGTAGTTTACGTAAGAGTAATGGACGGAACATTAAAGGCAGGAGACAAGATAAAGATGATGAGCACAGGGGCTACCTACGATGTAGTTGAGGTAGGCTACCTGAGTGCTTTGGGACTTGAAAAGGGTGAGGTGCTTAAGGCAGGCGAGGTAGGATATATTACTGCCAGCATTAAGACCGTATCCGAGACCAAGGTGGGCGACACCGTTACTACTGTGGAAAATGGCGCTACAGAGCCTCTTGAGGGCTTTAAGGAAGCGCTGCCTATGGTATTTTCAGGTATTTATCCTGCTGACGGTGCAAGATACAACGACCTTCGTGATGCGCTTGAAAAGCTTAAGCTTAACGATGCCGCATTGTCCTTTGAGGCAGAAACCTCTGTTGCCCTTGGCTTTGGCTTCAGATGTGGCTTCCTTGGACTTTTGCATATGGAAATCATTCAGGAAAGACTTGAAAGAGAGTTTAATCTTGATCTTATTACCACAGCACCAAGCGTTATTTACAAGATTGAAAAAACCAATGGGGAGACCGTGTTTATTGATAACCCCTCAAACTATCCTGCAACGGATACAATCGCCACAGCCTATGAGCCTACGGTAAGAGCAAACGTAATTACACCCACAGAGTTCGTAGGTGGCATTATGGATCTTTGTCAGGACCGTCGTGGCGTGTTTAGGGATATGAAATATCTTGATGCCACACGTGTGGAGCTTCATTATATTTTGCCTCTTAACGAAATCGTATACGACTTCTTTGATGCATTAAAGAGCAGAAGTAAGGGCTATGCCTCCCTTGACTATGAGTTTGCAGATTATGAGCCAAGCAACCTTGTTAAGCTTGATTTCCTTCTTAACGGTGAAATCGTCGATGCCCTTACCTTTATCGTTCACTCGGAAAAAGCATATACAAGGGCTAGGAAGATAGCAGAGAAGCTTAAGGACAATATTTCCCGTCAGCTTTTCGAAATTCCTATTCAGGCTGCCATCGGCTCTAAGATTATAGCAAGAGAAACAGTAAAGGCGCTTCGTAAGGACGTGCTTGCAAAGTGCTACGGCGGTGATATTACCCGTAAGAAGAAGCTGCTTGAAAAGCAGAAGGAGGGTAAAAAGAAGATGCGCCGTCTCGGCTCTGTTGAGGTTACTCCTGAGGCATTTATGGCAGTTCTTAAGCTGGATGACAGCGAAAAGTGATGAATACAGGCTTATACATTCATATTCCCTTTTGTGTTAAAAAGTGTAACTATTGCGATTTCTATTCTCTCGGCTGTCCAAGCAAGGGGAATATGGAAAGATATATCAGCGCCCTTTGCACACATATAAAAAGGGAAGCTCCACTCTATAAGAGCAGAGTATTTGATACTGTATTTTTAGGTGGCGGTACACCGTCGGTTTTACCACCTGAGCTTACAAAAACCCTGTTCACGTGTCTGAAAAGCAGTCTTAATATATCGCCAAACGCAGAAATTTCCGTTGAGGTAAATCCCGGTACTGTAACTGAGGAAATTGCAAGGGTATATAAGGAAAACGGTGTAAACCGTGTAAGCATAGGCTTGCAGTCTGTAAACGATAGTGAGCTAAAAATGCTTGGCAGAATACACACGCTTAGCGAGTTTAAGGAAAGCTATCGCATTTTACGTGATATGGGCATTGATAACATCAACATTGATATTATGTATGCCTTACCCGACCAAAAAACCGAGGATTTTATAAAAACCCTTGACCAAGTGGTTGAATTTAAGCCTGAGCATATTTCTGCCTATTGCTTGAAAATAGAGGAAAACACCCCGTTTTATAAGATGAGAGACAGCCTTATCTTGCCAAATGAGGACGAGCAGTACAAAATGTATCTTACCCTGTGCGAAGCCCTTGAAAAATCAGGCTATGAGCAGTATGAAATAAGCAATTTTTCAAAAAAAGGCCACAGATGTGTCCATAATCTTAAATATTGGCTCTCCAAGGAATACGTTGCCTTCGGACCCTCAGCCCATTCCTATATTGACGGTGTGCGCTACTCCTATAAGGACAGTATAAATGAATATATTGAGGCTGTTGAGGGTGGCTCCTTGCCTATAAAGGAGCTTGAAAGCGCATCCGAGCTTACAAGGGAAGAAAAAATGGACGAATATGTTATGCTTTGTATGCGTCTTAGGGACGGAGTAAGCATAGAGGAGTTTGAAAAACGATTTGGCGAAAGCTTTAAAAATCGCTACAAAAAGCTTGAAATGTACGTAAAAAACGGCTACGTTACCGAAAAAAACGGTACATTTGCCTTTACACCCAAGGGATTTTTTGTCAGCAACTATATTTTATCCGATATTTTAGAGAATATATAAAAGACCTTTGCAAAGCGCAAAGGTCTTTTTCTTTAAAAAATTATGTAAGTGATAATGCTTAATATGCCGATTGCAGCAGTACAAATATAGTCCGATTTTTTAAAGCCGAAGCCACGTCTGTAAATTATATACCCCACAATTACAGGTATTAAAATAAACAGAGGAAATACGCCGGATGCTGTGTATGCCACACCGCAAACGGGAATAAGCGTTTTGTATGCAAAGGGAGAGTCGGATATGCCCTCCTCCTTTTCTGCCCTTGTATTTTTGAAAAAGTAGAGTAAGCCTATAAATGCTGCTACGGCAAGCAAGATGACAATAATAAGACATATTATATCATCTGTCTTAAGACTGTCAGCCCATACGGTGTCAGGCTCACATTTTCTCCTTATCACTCTTGTTATGCGATTCATCGGAGTGTAAAAATGATAGAATATAGAAATAAATATCTTGTTTGAATTAAATTCATTTATTATACTTTCAAGGCATACCGAAATAAGCAAGGGTGCAATTGCATAAAGCACGGTTATAATTATACCGTCTACAATGGTTCTTGCTTGATTAAATACAAAGGAGAAAATGCTGTAGAGTAAAAGCCCGTTTACCATTGCAATAATGTAGTATAAGAAAAAGTATCCTACAATAAAATCACCGGCTATTACTCTGTTAATAAGCAGATAAATAAAGGACACTGTAAAGATTGCAGCTATCTGGGTATACCCACATAGAAAATGTGCAAGAATAATATTTTTTCTGCTTACAGGGAGAGAAAACAGAGTGTCAAGGCTTCTTTTCGACTTTAGCTGTGCATATTCAAGTATAGGCATAAGAGTTGATAGTATTCCTATAAGAGTAGTGGTTACCGAAAGGCCGGAGCTTTGATTGTTATGTCCCTCAGCAAGTGTTGAAATAACCATTATCATAGATATTACCGTAATTGTGATAAAGGGAATCAGACAGGAGCGCATACGATAAAGATAATATTTTTTAAAGCTTGTCATTTTCTCGTACTCCTTTCTATTTCACTTATAACTGCTTCTTCAAAGTCCATTTTCATCTCCTCAATAACAGCGGGAGAAAGCTTAAGAAGAGAATTATACATTGTATCTCTGTCACCTTGTAGCACAACACGGATAAATTTACCGTTTTTCTCCAAGGAAACAACGGGCAAGTTATCAAAGGCGCTTTCGCTTATTTCCGAAAGGAAGGCAAGCTGGAATTTACACATTTCGTTAACCTTTTCACTTACATCGCCATAGGAGGAAACAGTATTATTATCAAGAAGGACAAAGCTGTCGCATAGGCTTTCAAGCTCACGTAAGGAATGGCTTGAAATAATAACAGTGCTACCCTTTTCCTCAGTTAAGCTGATAAGCTCGGCCTTTACCTTTTTACGTGTGTAGGGGTCGAGACCGTCAAAGGCCTCATCAAGCAAAAGATACTTAGGCGCAATGGCAAGCGCGCACACAATATATGCCTGTCGCCTCATACCCTTTGAAAAGGTGTTAAGGGGCTTTTTTTCATCAAGCTTAAATTCGCAAATAAGTCTTTTATATGTATTTACATCGGCATGGGGATAAAAGACCTTATACATATTAAACATGCTTTTACAGGTAAGCTGAATAGAATAGTACGGGTCATCAGGCAGGAAAAATATTTCCCTGCGTACGTTTTCATCAGTCACGCTTAAGCCGTCATACAAAACTGAGCCGTTGTCGGGAGAGTAAACAGCAGACATACAGCGAAGCAGAGTAGATTTACCTGCACCGTTTACACCAACCAACCCAAATATTCTGTTTTCGGGAAATGTAAGATTTATATCCTTTAGAACTGTCTTGTCACCTAAGCTGTGGGATAAATTTTTAATTTCAATCATTATTATATACCCCCTTGATTAATTCTGTAAGCTCCTCGTAGCTTAACCCCGCATCCTTTAGTCCTTTGATGTATTTTACTGCCTCATCTATGTCAGCCACATTACCGGGCATTCCGTTTTTAGACACGTATACACCCTTTTTCGGCAAGGTGTGTATAATTCCTTGCTCCTCAAGATAGGAATAGGCACGGGCGGCAGTGTTGGGATTAACGCCGAAATCCTCGGCAACCTGACGTACAGAGGGAAGCTTATCGCCGGACTTATATATGCCCTTATCTATATATTCCTTGAATTTGTCGGCAATCTCAAGATAAACATCTCTTTTGCCCGAGAAATTAAAATACATAGTACACCTCCAAATCTGTATTAACTGTATTAACAGTATATCACCTGTTATGTAGTTTGTCAACCCCCTAATTTGCAAGTCAATAAGGTTGACAATATTTTGTTCTTGTGGTAAAATGAAATCAAGCTATACTCGAAAGGAGGAATTTTATGGCTGAATATATTGTTAGATGCCGTGACCTTACCAAAAGCTACGGTACATTCTGCGCCTTAAATGGAGTAAATGTAGATATAGAAAAGGGTAAGATAGTTGGACTCTTAGGCCCAAACGGCAGCGGTAAAACCACGTTTATTAAAATTCTTGCAGGCTTGCTTACAGTAGATGAGGGCGTTGTGCAGATAGACGGACACACACCGGGTACAGAGACTAAATCTATTGTGTCTTATCTTCCGGAGCGCCCCTATTTTAATTCCTGGATGAAGGTATGCGACTGTCTTGACTACTTTGTAGATTTTTATTCCGACTTTGACAGACAAAGGGCAGAGTATATGCTTAAGGATTTAGGTATTTCCCTTACTGCTAGATTACAGACCTTATCAAAGGGTACAAAGGAAAAGGTACAGCTTATTCTTGTAATGTCAAGAAAAGCAAAGCTATATCTTCTTGATGAGCCTATCGGAGGCGTTGACCCTGCTGCACGTGACTACATTCTCAAAACCATAATCACAAGATTTGATAATGATGCCAGCGTGCTTATATCCACCCATTTGATTGCAGACATAGAGGACCACCTTGACCGATTTATCCTTATTCATGAGGGTAAGGTTGCACTTAACGGAGAGGTAAAATACGTTAAGGAAGAGAAGGGAATGTCCCTTGATGAGTATTTCAGGGAGGTGTTCAAATGTTCACAAAGCTTCTGAAGTATGATTTAAAGAGCCTTAAAAAATTCGGTATTCCCATTTGCATAATCACCTTAGGCCTATCCCTTGTATGCGCTATTGACTTGTTCTTCCTTATAATAACAATGTCAAACCCCGATGTTTCCTTATTCGGAGAAATCTTTTCCATACTTGGCACAGTAGCCTTTATGTTTATGCTCTACGGAATAATGATATGTGCATCTCTTGTGGAAATATTTATTTACATTGAGTTTTATAAATCTCTTTGTACAGACCAAGGCTACTTAACCTTTACACTACCTGTTAAAAGGTCTCACATTTTCTTATCCAAGCTTACAAATTCCTGTATCTGGAGTGTTATTTGCTTTGTAGCGCTTATTATCGGTATTGTAATTATAGTTGGCGCAGGAGTGCTTGGCGCTGGGGCGGCAGGGCTTCTTGAGGGAGAAGGTGGATTTGATAACGGCGATTTTTCCATACCTGGCCTTAGCTTCGGAACAGTAGTGCTGTTTCTCTTATTTATTGTTTCATCCTTTTTAAACAGTAAGCTGCTTATGTTTATGGCTATTTTCTTTGCCTCTGTAATCGCAAATAAAAACAAGGGCATAGCTGCCATAGGAATGGTGCTCGGTGTTAATCTTATATACTCAATGGTATATTCTCTTGTAGGCTTTTTGGTTTCAATTATAGTTGGAGTAAATTCAAATTCCCCCGTAATAAGTATAAATGTTACCCTTGCAATTTATATAGCTCTGCTTGTAGGCACAGGAGTGCTGTTCTATTTCATGACTCTGCGTATGATGGAACGAAAGCTGAATTTACCGTAAATAAAAAATCGTTGGCATTTCGCGTAGTGCCCTTAAGGACACTACGCAGCGATATAAATCCCTACGGGGTTTGCGATATACGCTGACGCGTTCGATATGTGCTGACGCACTCGATATGCTTACTTCGTAAGCGTGGAGTTATATCATATCGAGTTTGAGCAAAGCGAAAACATATCGAATTTGCCTGGAGGCAAATATATCGTGCCAAGCAGTGCGAGGCATATCGTCAATCTAATACAAATGCATTGCTTGTAAAGAATAAGGACAGAGAATGTAAAAGCATTCTCTGTCCTTTTTATCTGCAGGTGCGATATTCAATTAAACTTAAAGCTGTCCTTAAGAGTACAGTGGTTTCCCAACGATTTTTTATTTTAATGCTTCCTTAAGCACAGGGATAATAGCGTTAGCCATAGAGGCAAAGCCGTAGTCAGTAGGGTGACAGGTATCCACCGTTCCCTCGTTTCCACACATAGCGCAAAGCATGGTGTTATCAATTAAATAAACGTTTTTATCGCCACGTCCCAAGGCGTTTTCGTAGGTTTCCCTTATAATTTCAAGACGAGACTGCTCGTCATTGTCAAGATAAAGCTTAGGTCTGTTCATTATAATGATAGGTAAGAGAGGATAATTTTCCCTTACTGCCAGAAGCATTTTTTCGTGGGTAGATTTTAAATGCTCACAGGAGGGGGAGTTGTGGTCATAATCAAGGACAAAGGCTGACATATTAAGGCCTTTAATATATTCAATTATTGTATCCTCGGCCTTGGCATTACCGGAAAAGCCAAGGTTTATATGGTCAACGCTAAGCTCTCTTGTAATGTAAGCCTGATAGCATGTGCCGGGACGGGAGGCACAGCCACCCTGTGTAATTGAGGAGCCGTAATATACAATAGGCTTTTCAATTTTGTAAGGCGCAGCCTTTTCGATTTTTGCATCGGCGTCAAGACCGATATAAAGCTCATTAACACTGTTGTAAAGAGGGAAGTTTATGCATATTTCACGCATTTTCCGACTGTTTAATTCAATCACACCCTCAAACATAGTAACGCTTTCTGCCGGGGGCATATATGTACCCATATAGGTATTATCAGCATAAATATCAAAGCCTGAGGTTGCGCAAACAGTGAAGTGAGAGTGAAACCATATTCCGTCTATTTTAGCATGAACTGCAACATAGGGACTGTCAGTTGAAAATCTTACTCTGCCACCGGCTGTATGAATGTGCAGACCGTAAACGCCCTCGCTTACCTTTTTAGCCACGTCCTCGGGCATTCTGCGAAATTTTCCGTTTTCCTTAAATACTCCGTAAAGGGAAAACGGTTCATTTTCTACATTATAAAACTTAATATTTTCCTTTGAAATGTGTGTTTTGATTTCAAAGTTTTTGTCAATCTTGGATATATCCATTTATATTCTCCTCAAAATAAAGAAATCTACTTCAACAGTAGTTGTAACCCTGTCAACTCCGTTCAGCTTTTCCTTGTCGGAAAGAGAGGTACGATGGTAATAGGGCGTCATTGTAAACAGGCTTTTTATAGTATCATTACCGTAAACCTCGGTAACGTATGCGAGGTTTTTTACATCTACACACTCAAAAAGTGGGTGGGAATGGTCGCTTGGCTCATTTAAATATACATCATCATAGATAACAGACTTAAGCCCGTCAAGATGCTTTTTGCCTGCTGCACCGATAATAAGGTAGCCACCCTTTTTAAGAATTCTTGCAAATTCCTCATAGGCAACGGGGGCAAACATACTGATAACCATATCGGCACATTCATCGGTAAGTGGCATTGAAAAAATATTGGAAACGGCGTAGAACGTGTTTGCAATCCCCTTATTTTTACTGCTTTTTGCACCGTGCTCAGCGCCGAATTTGGACATGTCAAAGCCGATAAGGGAGGAGGACGCAAATTCCTTGGCGATTCCCTCTGTGTAATAGCCCTCACCACAGCCTGCATCTACAATAACATTCTTTTCAAGGGGCGAAATAATTTCTACAAGCTTTTTACGTATTCCCTCATATGCACCACTTTGGAAAAATGAGGTACGTGCCCGTATCATCTCCTTGGAGTCACCGGCAACGGCATTGTTTTTCTTGCCCGGATTTAACAGATTTATGTATCCACTTCCCGAAAAATCGTAGGAGTGGTTTCTTTCACACTTAAGGGAATTGTTTATTTTTGACAGCTTTCCTTTGCAAATAGGGCAAATAAGATTAGAGGGTAGTAACATTTATATTCTCCGTGTCTTGATTTTTTCTTACATGTATATTATAATATAATTAAGGCAATAAAGCAAGTTTTTTGGAGGATTTATGCTTAAGGAAAAGGAAATTTATAGGGTAAATATAGAAAGCGTTAATAATCTTGGCAACGGAGTTGCCCATATTGACGGTATGGCGCTTTTTGTTCCTTATGCAATAACAGGGGATGTTTGCGACGTTTTAATTAAAAAGCAGTATCCAAGCTACGCTATCGGCAGCCTTTCTGCCATTATTGAAAAGTCCCCCTTCCGTACAGAGCCTGCTTGCAATCACTTTAAGGAATGTGGAGGCTGCTCCTATCTTAATTTAGACCTTGACAGGGAAAATACAGAAAAGGAAAATCAGGCTGCCTCAGCCTTAAGAAAATTTAAAATCGAAGCTAAAACAGTAAGGACACAGTGTCCTGTGGCTGAAAAATACAGAAACAAGGTAGTGCTTTTTTACGGCAACGGTGGCTTTGGCTACAATAGGCATAGCAGCTATGATGTAGTACCTCACAGTAAATGTCAGATGAACCCACCGGTCTTTGATAAAATTGCAGAATATTGCAAGGACAACTTAAATAAGGCAAATCTTCGCGCACTTTTTATTCGTATGTCATCCTTGGAAAAGCCCGAAATAATGGTTGCGCCTATCTATAAATCAAAAACAGATATTGTTAAATTTTCTATGGGACTTGCATCAGCCTTTCCCGAAATTCGCACAATTCTTCTCGGTGTAAATAAGGAAAAGGATTTTGCATTTGAAAAGACAGATTTTTCCACAGTTTACGGTGACGGACATATAGAGGACACTATGTGTGGACTTACATTCAGTATCTCCCCAAGGTCCTTTTATCAGATTAATCACTCCTGCGCCACAGCCCTTTACGAAAAAGCAATAGAGCTTCTTGATGCTAAGCCAAATGATAAAATTGCCGACCTTTTCTGTGGTACAGGCACAATGGGAATGATAGTAGCAGCTCGAACAGGCGCAAGAGTTACAGGCGTTGAAATAGAGCAGAGCGCTATCCGAGATGCCAAAATAAATGCAAGGCTTAACGGAATAAAGAATATAGAATTTTTTGCAGATGACGCAAAGAATTTTGATAAAGAGGTGGACTCCTGTATCATCGACCCACCAAGAAAGGGATGCTCTAAGCTTATGATAGACACGCTTCTTCGCTTAAGGCCGAGTAAAATCGTTTACGTGTCCTGTAATCCCGATACAATGGCAAGAGATATTTCCATGCTTTCAGAGGAATACAAAATCGCATCAGACGTCTTCGTTTTCAATATGTTCCCAAGAACAAGCCACATCGAGTCCGTAGTTTGTCTTGCTCGCAAGACAAACTAAAGAGTAGCAGATTGCTCGGTGTGGGAGCTTGCACATAAAGACAAGAGCGATTCTGCTAATCGTGGTTGTCGCCTTGTGGCGAGAACAAGGTGCGGACTCGATTGTTTTAGTTTCGCCCTCGGCGCGAGAGTAACATATATCCTTTAATGGAATATATGTTCCCTTCGAGCAACTCTCAAAAGTCCGTTTTACAGCAGTACGGTATAACATATCGAAAGAAGAGGAAATGTGTATGACAACTTCGCCGCTAAGAAATTTTAGAGACCTATACAATAAGCACCAATTTCACGATAATCTTCCTAATTACTCCATTTTGTGGCATTATACTAGCGTTAATGGGCTTATGGGTATTGTACAAAACGCAACTCCAGAGCATGGGAAGTTACACTTTTGGTTTACTCGTAGCGATTGTCTAAATGACACATCTGAAGGTACACATGTTTTGGATTTGTTCAATAGAATATGTTTGGAATTGTTAGATAATAAAAAAATAAGCGAAGCTTTTTATGAATGCTTGAAACACATTGAAATACCAACTAGCCACTTCGTTAGTTTCCCAATTCCAAGTGACGAGAAATATACACATAATAGTGTCCTTGATTGCCCGGAATGCGATGCCTATATCTGCAGCTTTTCATTGAAAGAGGATTCTTTAGATATGTGGAGGTATTATTCCAAAGGAGACGGAGGCTATGCGTTAAAACTTTATGCGTTTATGTTCGACGACTATAAGGAGTATGAATATTCTGACTATGATGAAAAAGCAGTATTTAGCAATATTTCCGCCTACAAGGTTATTTATGACGAACCAACCAAACGAAGTATGCTTGAAAATATCATTTTGGATACATACAGGGTTTATGAGCAGGAAAAAACAACGGATCACGAATGCGAAGAAAATGCAAAAGGCTTTATAAAATATGCATTAAAAGTGTTTCAATTTCAGTTCAAACACGATTGCTATGCTTCGGAGCAAGAATACCGCTTCGTTTTTTATCGTCCGTGTAGAAAGCCTGAATTATTACAAAACGACCTCCCTGAAATAAGATACAGATCACAAAACGGCATGATTGTTCCGTATATAGACCTCACAATAGAAGGGGGCGCATTGTACTTATCGGAAGTATTAATTAGTCCATTCATTAAAAGTAAAATAGTAAAGAAAACAACACAAGAGTATTTGTCTCAATGTGGTATTGATTGTGAAGTACGACACTCAGAATTACCCGTTC
>JAFTHF010000171.1 GCA_017457545.1 Clostridia bacterium | reverse complement strand
GCTGTTTAGCACATCGTTTCTTTTGCCTTTAGCTATATATGTCTGATCTAGCTTTATTTTTTCTCCTGCGACGATTTTAATATTTTCACCGTTCAAAACAAGCTGAATTGTTTTCTCGTTAAAGCGAATCCAACCGTTAAAGCGATGACAGGATGAAAACCCCACAAGAAGCGGAAGCTCATTCTCCGGAAAGAAAATTGCCATATTGTAAACCTGATTTATTCCATCAGGCCTTTTGAATTTGTAGTGATCATAATCGCTGAATGAGCCAAGAAGCTTAAAGTCACTTATAGTGCCACCGTACTGAGAAAGCATGTTATAGCCCTCTCCGTAAAACCTGGTATCTGCACTAAAGGGCATATCGGCAGTAAGAAGTATAATATCTCCAAGCCTCTGCTCCTTATCTGATATATTTGTTACAGAAAATGAGCATACATTACCATTCCAGCTTGCATCAAGCACAAGACCGTTTTCAAGCTTATTTACTTTAAAAATTTCTTTCATTATTACCTCTTTATTTATCTTCTACTATATATGAAACATAGGTTACAACATTATCTATAGTAGACAAATTCAAATCAATCACACGTGCGCCCTGAACTCCCGCACTTGTGTATGTAAGGTCGCTGAAGTTGGGAGATGCAGCAAGCTTGATTCCTTTGTAGTTGTACATATAGTCATTTACATGGTCATGACCTGTTATAATGGCTTTAATATCTCCTCTTTCAAGCGCAGTTTCAAAAAGATTTGTATCTATTACAGAGGAGCAAATATTTTCATTTCTGCTGCCTGTATATTCAAGGACTATTTCCTTATTTTCTCTGTTATTGTAAGCATCTGTGTTTTCCTTAAGGGGAATATGAAACGCCATAATACCGGGGACAACGTTGCCACCGTTATATTTTTGAAGAAGCTCCGAGGTTTCCTTATACCAAGCTATCTGACTTGACTTAATATAATCGTATCCGTCACCGTAATATGTGCCCGAATCCAAGCAATATATTACAGCACCAATACTGCCGTCCTTATTATAAATCGCATTTACATAATTGCCTATTCCACTGATATATGCGCCCTCCGGATTAGTCTTTGAAATACAGTACTCATAGGACTCATATATTTTCTGTTGCTCCTCTTTAGAAAGAGCATTCTCATGATCGTGATTGCCGTAAACATGGCACCAAGGTATCTGCTTTTCCTCTATGTAGCTCACTAAAACCGTAAGATTTCTACGTAAAATCACATCATTAGAGGAATGAATCGTATTATCACCCGTGAAAATAACCAAATCAGGGTTTTCTCTATCCACAAGAAGCTTTATTCTGTCTCTCAGCTCCTGAACCTTAAGAACATCTGCTTCTACCGTCATATGCGTATCGGCAAGAATAAGTACTCTGAAGCTTCCATCATCATTAAAGGTCAATTTATGCTTACTTTCCAAAAGCTTTTCAACCTTTGCATTAAGCTCCTGTATTTCCTCCTCGCTTTCGCCTGTTGTGGTAATCTCCTCATCACCACAGGATGTGAGCACAAGGGAAGAAATCATAATCAAAAGTAGAATAAATGCAAAAAAACGTTTCATATATTTCTCCTATCTGTAAACCTTGATGTTACAAAAACATTGTATCATTATTACAACAAATTTACAATACCTAAAGAGCAAAAGCTCTTGATTTCATTAAAGGAATATGTTAACATATAATCAGTATATTACATAACACAATTACGAGGTGAATTATGAGAAGATTATTTAGTGAGCATGTTGCAAGAAACGTGATTGAGCTTAGCGGAGCTTGGAAATGTAAGTTTGACCCCGACAGAGTTGGTAATGACCAGGGCTGGTTTAACGGCTTCGACGGTGGCGAAACTGTTGTGGTTCCCTCTTGCTTTAATACTGAGCTTGGTAAGCTTATGTACGAGGGTCCTGTATGGTATGAAAGACAGTTCAAGACAGAGGGCGGCACTCTTATGCTTGAGTTTGAAAGCGTTATGACAACCGCAACCGTTTGGGTTGACGGTATTAAGGTTGGCTCTCACTACGGTGCATTTACTCCGTTTCAGATTATTATCAACAATGTAAGCTGTGGTGAGCATACAATCGTGGTTTGCGCTGACAGCACAATTGATGCAAAATCCTTCCCACAGAGATACACTGACTGGTTTAACTACGGTGGTATTGCAAGAGATGCTTATGCCCATGAGCTTAAGGGTATTTCCGTGCTTCTTAACCATGTTACATATACTCTTTCCGATGACCTTAAGGATGCAGAGGTTTCCTGCGCACTTGAGCTTTACAACGCAAGCGCTGATACACTTACAGACAAGGTATCGGTAAAGGTAGGCGATACTGTTGTTTATGAAACTGATATTACACTTGGCAGCTATGAAAAGAAATCAGTTAAGGCTGATGCAGTTAAGCTTGAAAGCATCACACTTTGGGATATGGACAATCCCTATCTTTATACAGTAGTGGCAAGCACATCTACAGACGACCTTGTTGACAAGATTGGCTTCCGAAAGGTTGAAGTAAAGAATGTTGAAATTCTTCTAAATGGTAGGAGCATTGAGCTTCTTGGCGTTAACCGTCATGACGAGCACCCAGACTGGGGCTTTGCTTTCCCGCCCAAGCTTATGAAAAAGGATCTAGATTTAATTGAGGATATGGGCTGTAACACTATTCGCGGCTCACATTATCCTAACTCAAGAATTTTCCTTGATATGCTTGATGAACGCGGTATTCTTTTCTGGAGTGAAATCCCTATGTGGGGTGTAGGCTTTAGTGAAAAGGTGCTTCAGGATCCTGAGGTTACAGACAAGGGCTTTGAAATGCACAAGGAAATGGTTAAGTTCTACTTTAACCATCCCTCAATCGTTATCTGGGGTATGCATAACGAAATTGCTACATATTCTCCATACACATATCCTCTTTCCGAAAAGTGGAGCAAGTATTTAAGAGAGAACGGCGGTAACCGTCTTATTACCCACGCATCCTGTCACCCCCTTGCTGATAATGATATGGGCTTTGATGATATTATCTGCATCAATATATATCACGGCTGGTACAGATACGGTGGATATAACGGTAATTTTGCTGACTGGGATATGATGATTGAGCAGTTTGCTGAGCGCCGTAAGAAAATGGGCTGGGAGGATAAGCCCGTTGTAATGAGTGAATTTGGTGCAGCTGCACTTGCTGATTTCCATTCTCCCTTTGACTCAGTTCGTTGGAGCGAGGAATACCAGAGAGACCTTCTTGATTACACACTTAATCTGTTCCACAATACAGACTATATGAAGGGAACATATATTTGGCAGTTCTGCAATATCAGAACATCTCCATCAACCGATCTTAACCGTGTACGCTATTTCAACAACAAGGGTATCCTTGATGAGCACCGTAATCCTAAGGCTGCATACTTCAAGGTAAAGGAGCTTTACCATAAGTTTGCAAATGAGGGAAAGAAATAAAATAACAAAAAGGCACCCACGTGGGTGCCTTTTTTCTTTTGCTTTAATAGTCAGTATAAGAGCTGAAGCCCTCACCAAGAACCTCTCTCACATCGTTTATAATTACAAATGCGCCCTTATCAATTGCTTTGATTTCGGAAATAAATCTTGGCATTTCCTTTGGGCTGACTATACAAAGAAGCATAAGACGTTCATTTTCCGAATACATTCCCTTACAATGAATTCCCGTTGCTCCTCTGTCAAACTTCTCCATTATAATCGAGGCGATCTCTTCAACCTTTTCAGAAAGAACTCTAACCTCCTTTGCCTTGTTACCAAAGGTAGACACAGCATCTGTAACCTTTGATGTAATATACATGGCAATTACAGAGTAAATTGTAATTGTAACACTCTTAAATACAACACCTGAAATAATGATTACCGTACAGTCTATTGCTAAGATGATGTGTGCTATTGAAATATGAGGTAAGAAGCGCTTGATAATCAGGGCTCCAAAATCGCTACCACCCGTTGAAGCATTCTGCTTTACTACAAGTCCAAGACCAATGCCTACAAATAAGCCACCTACTATTGTTGCAAGTAAGGTGTCCTCGCTGTATACGGGAATATAGCTTGTAGCCTCTAAAAATCCTGCAAGACAAACAATACCTATTGCCGATTTTATAACTGCATCCTTTCTTAGGTAACGGAAGCCTAAGCCAAAAAGAAGGGCGTTTATGGCAATATTGGTAATTGACATTTTAAGATTAAACAAATGAAGAAGAATTGTACTGATGGTAGATGCGCCACCCGATGAAATCTTGTTTGGTGCCAGGAAAACATTTATCCCCACAGCCATAATAAATGCGCCGAGTACAATATAGATGCTACTGCGTAAATAGGGCTTTACCTTATTCATATAATCTCCTGTGTCTTTAATTTCTATGCTTTTCTATAAATTCCATCAGTCTTTTCCATGAGTGACGTGAGAAATAATGTCTTGACTTTATCTTAAAGAAGCCTACATGTCCGTCAAGATCAGCTTCTCCGGGCTCTAAATATCTGTCACTTGTGCTAAAGCCATTGAGCCCCTGTTTTTCCCAAGCCTCAGAGGCTGCAAGGACGCAAAGCTGCTCAGAATCCGGATCTGCCCAGGCATCAAGACTGCAAGAGCCTATAAGAACACATCTTGGCGCTATTGTAGCAAGAATATAATGCTGATCAAATGTATCGGAGCAATTTTTGTCTGCATATTTGAAATAATTCTTGCAGAACCAATAAGGAAATCTGGTGGTAATATCGGAAATAAGCTCTCCACTTGCATACTTATCCTCATTTCTGTTATGTCCACTGTTTCCACGGTAGAGAGTGTCACCTGCGCAGCCTGCCGCATTTGAAAAAACATACTTGATTCTTGTATCCATCATACCTGTAAGAAGTGAGGTCTTGCCAAGACGGGAATGACCTGCTACTGCAATATTGTTAGCATCGGTTCCCTCAAGAGTAAGTGCATAGTCAACAAGGCGCATATTTGCCCATGCCCATATACCGATTTTACCGCAGGTAGAATCTGTATTTTGTCCGTTTGGTAAAAGCAAGGGTGCAAGTCCGTTTGAAAAATCACCGTCATCGGAGCATACATCCTGATAGCAAACTGTAATATAGTTTGCATCATACTCTGTCATTTCCTCAATTGGGAAATAACGGGATTCGTATATTCTGTGGAAATTATTGAGAATTACTGTAGGATGCTTTTTATCGTCCAAATGGAGTAATCTGTCCACACGGAAGCTATGGGATTTTTCTCCCACGGTAACAGTTAAGTTAATATATGAATGCTCTACTGTGCCGCATTTGTACTGATTATATACAAATTCAGGCTCGCTTACGGAGACAGTGTATTCCACATTTGGTAAATAGCCGTACACCTCTCTTTGCATTATATCCACCATCTGCTCTCTTGATTTTAATGATGGCAGCTCTCTTTTTACAAGTTCATTTCTTAACATTATTATTTCCTCTTTTTCTTTTCCTTTAATACTAGTCCTATTATTTTTGTTTGCCACGACCTTGGCAAAATATTTAGCATAAGCAAAAGTGGGTTTCTATTAATTTTGTATACCTGCTTCGGCTTACGCTTATTAACAATTTTGACGGTCTTTTTTGCCAGCCTTTCGGTGGAAATATGACGTGCCTCTACCTTGTTTACAATATTCTTAAACCTTTCCGCATTACAGGCATAAAGCTGTGATTTGTCGCAAAATCTGTCAAGCGCTGTGGTGGACACATCAAGCATATCCGTTTTGACAGCGCCCGGGCGAAGAACAACCACCGATATGCCAAGGAGCTGAAGCTCCATTCTGAGTGAGTAAGCATACTTATCAAGTGCGCTTTTTGTAATAGCATAAAGTCCCGTAAAGGGTAATGGGTCAAGAGGGGCAAGCTCGCTTGTGGTGATCACAATTCTGCTTCCCGATTTTAAAAGTGGCAAAAAGATCTTGTTCACTCGGTATGCACCGAAAACATTGATGTTAAAGGCGCGCATGTACGCTTCCTCAGAAATCTCAACCAAGGAATCAAGCATATAAATTCCCGCAAAATGAACGATTGCATAAAGGTTATCGGTAACCTCTTTTACCTTTTCTAGTGCGCTTACTATGTCACTCTCGCTTGTAATATCAGCTACAAGGGGCATAACGTTCTCCTCTGCCTCATACTCACGTTTGTCCATAGCGAAAACAAAGTATCCTGCTTCCTTATACGCTTTTATCGCAGCGCTTCCCATTCCGCCACAGGCACCCGTTACTAAAACGTATTTCACATGCT
>JAFTHF010000170.1 GCA_017457545.1 Clostridia bacterium | reverse complement strand
CTACAATAATATATAAGCTTATGGCTGACCTCTTTCTGTATTTATGGTATTGTAAATAAACAGAGCCGAAATTAATTCAAGGAGCAACTATGGATTGTAGAAAATATATTGAGTTTTTGAATGTCATTGAAAAATTAAAATGTAATACTCGCCATTCCTGGACATCAAGTGGCAGACAGGAATCTGTTGCTGAGCATTCATGGAGACTGGCTGTAATGGCTATGCTGTGTGCTGATGAATATCCGGATTTGGATATAAATAAAGTAATAAAGATGTGTTTGATTCATGATTTTGGGGAAGCCATAACAGGAGATATACCTGCGTTTTTAAAAAGCCAAAATGATGAAGTAGAGGAAGAATTAGCAATTGAAAAAATATCCTCTTTATTACCGATTAATATAAGAGATGAAATCAAGTGTCTATTTTCTGAGATGAAAGAAATGCGTACTGATGAAGCAAAGCTTTATAAAGCACTTGATAATATCGAAGCATTGATTTCTCATAATGAGGCAGATATTTCAACATGGCTTCCAAGAGAGTATGAGGAAAATCTTACATACGGTCTAAAAAACTCAGATTGGTCTTCGTGGACAAGAGAATTATGAGAGGTTGTAAAACGAGATAGCATCGAAAAAATTCGTAAAGAAGAAAAATAAAAACAACCCCGACAGACTTGGGATCTGTCGGGGTTTTATCATACTTATAACGCAGGGCTTTGATTGAATTTTTATTTACTTTATTCATCAAAATCAAAGGAGCCTGTATAAAGCTGATAATACTTGCCCCTTGCGGCGATAAGGTCATCGTGGGAGCCACGCTCAATAATTCTGCCGTGGTCAAGAACCATAATAACATTAGAGTTTTTAATGGTGGAAAGACGGTGGGCGATTACAAACACGGTTCTACCCTGCATAAGCGCATCCATACCTGCCGATACAATTGATTCTGTTCTTGTATCAATAGAGGAGGTAGCCTCATCAAGAATCATGACAGGTGGGTCTGCAACTGCGGCACGGGCAATAGAGATAAGCTGGCGCTGTCCCTGTGAAAGTCCGCTGCCGTCACCGGAAAGCACAGTATTGTAGCCGTCGGGAAGCATTGAAATAAATGAGTGTGCGTTAGCGCGCTTTGCAGCTGCAATACATTCCTCATCGGTGGCATCAAGCTTGCCGTAACGGATATTGTCCATTACAGTACCTGTAAAGAGGTTTACGTCCTGTAATACAATTCCGAGAGAGGCACGAAGGTCGCTCTTTCTTATCTTGTTTATATTAATGCCGTCATATCTGATTTTACCGTCTGCAATATCGTAGAATCGGTTAATAAGATTTGTAATAGTAGTTTTACCTGCACCCGTTGCGCCTACAAAGGCAATCTTCTGTCCGGGCTCTGCATAGAGGGTAATATCGTGGAGAACCATTTTGTTTTCCACATAGCCAAAGTCAACCTCACTCATTCGTACATCACCACGTACTCTTGTGTAGGTAACTGAGCCGTCCTCGTGGGGATGACGCCAAGCCCAGATGCCTGTACGCTCATCAGCCTCACAAAGCTCACCGTTTTCATTTTCTCTTGCGTTTACAAGTGTAACGTAGCCGTTGTCAACCTCAGGCTCTTCGTCAATAATTTCAAATATACGCTCAGCACCTGCAAGACCCATAGCAATAGAGTTCATCTGCTGTGAAAGCTGAGAAATATTCATTGTAAACTGCTTGGAAAATCCTATAAAGGGAATAAGGGTGGAAATATCAAGGGGCTTACCTGAAATTGAAATATTAGGCATATTTACAAGCACAAGTATACCGCCTACAAAGATAATAAGGGCATAAAGAATATGGCCGATATTATTCATAATAGGCATAAGAATATTTGCATAGGTATTTGCCTGAGTTGCATCCTTGCAAAGCTGATTGTTAAGCTCATCAAATTCGGAAATAGACTTTTCCTCATGGCAGAATACCTTAACTACCTTCTGTCCGTGAATCATTTCCTCAATGTAGCCCTCAGTCTTACCGAGAGCCTTCTGCTGCTTAACAAAGTACTTTGCGCTGCCTCCACCAACCTTTTTTGTTACAATTGCCATAGCAACTACGCCAAGGAGAACAAGAAGTGTCATCCAAAGGCTGAAATAAAGCATAAGGAAGAGAACAACGGTAAGTGTAAGGGTTGAAATAATAAGCTGTGGGATTGACTGTGCAACAAGCTGACGGAGAGTATCAATGTCGTTAGTATAGTGGGACATTATATCGCCGTGAGTGTGAGTATCGAAATACTTGATAGGAAGTGACTGCATCTTACCGAATACGGTTGTACGCATCTTGTGTAAGAAGCCCTGAGTAATTACAGCCATAATTCGCTGATAGGTAAAGGAAGCAATAAGTCCCACCACGTATATGGCGACAAGGATAAGTACAGCCGTAGTAATAGCAGGGAAGAACTTGTCAGATGCCTCAGCGGTAGTGCCACCGTTTTTAATAAAATCAAGGGCGTTACCGACTGTTTCAAGTATGTTTTGCTGGAATACACCGGGGCAAACACCTGCAAGTGTATTAAAGAGCATACAAATTAAAACTACAACAAGGGGAAGCTTATAGGACTTAAAGAAGAACTTTAAAAGTCTTGGAAGTGTGCCTTTTTTTGCCTTTTTCATAGGTCTACGCATATTTTTACTCATTCCATCTTCGCCCCCTTTGTCTGTGATGTGTACACCTCATTATAGATTGCATTAGACTTAAGAAGCTCCTCATGGGTGCCGACTCCGTCAATTCTTCCGTTTTCCATAACGATAATCATATCTGCGTCCTCAACAGAGGAGATACGCTGTGCAATAATGATTTTTGTAGTGTGGGGTATCTCATCCCGCATTGCCTTACGGATAAAGGCATCGGTTTTAGTATCAACGGCGCTTGTAGAGTCATCAAGAATAAGAATCTTGGGCTTTTTAAGAAGAGCCCTTGCAATACAAAGACGCTGCTTCTGACCACCTGAAACGTTAGTACCGCCCTGCTCAATGTAAGTATCGTAGCCATCGGGGAAGGAGGTTACAAATTCATGCGCCTGTGCAAGCTTGCATACACGGATAAGCTCCTCATCAGATGCGTTTTCGTTGCCCCAACGGAGATTATCCTTTATAGTGCCGGAGAAGAGGACATTCTTCTGAAGCACCACGCTGACCTCATTACGAAGTGACTCAATATCGTAGCTACGTACGTCGATTCCACCTACCAGAACGCTACCCTCAGTCACATCGTAAAGACGGGGGATAAGCTGAATAAGTGAGGATTTTGAGCTACCCGTACCACCGATAATACCTACGGTCTGTCCGGATTTTATCTTAAGATTAATATTTGAAAGGGCAAAATTTTCTGCTCTCTGGGCATATTTAAAATTCACATTTTTAAATTCAATATCGCCGTTTTCAACCACGTGTACGGGGTTTTCGGGATTTACAATAGTGGATTCCTCCTCTATAACCTCACAAATACGGTTGGCGCTTTCTCCTGCCATAGTAAGCATAACAAAAATCATTGAAAGCATCATAAGGCTGGAGAGAATCTGCATTCCGTATGTAAGGAGGGCAGAGAATTTACCAACGTCAAAGGCTGCAGAGTCAGAGGAAATTATAAGACGTGAGCCGAAAAAGCATACAAAAAGCATTACAGAATACATACAAAGCTGCATAATGGGGCTGTTAAACGCAAGAATCTTGTCAGCCTTAACAAAGTCCTTTCGTACATCGTCGGATGATTTGCCAAACTTTTCCTTTTCGTAGTCCTCACGTACAAAGGACTTTACAACACGCATACCCTTTACGTTTTCCTGTACGGAATTATTAAGGGTATCGTACTTTTTGAATACCTTACGGAAGACAGGCATTGCAAGCTTTATAATAGAGAAAAGTCCTATAAAGAGTACGGGAATTACAACAACAAATATCATTGCCATAGTTCCACCGAGGGTAAACGCCATAATAATTGAGAAGATGAACATAAGGGGAGAACGGATTGCCGTTCTTATAATCATCATAAATGCGTGCTGAACGTTGGAAACGTCGGTGGTCATACGGGTAATCATGCTTGAGGTTGAAAACTTGTCAATATTCTCAAATGAGAAGCTCTGGGAACGTACGTAAAGGTCGCTACGCAGATTTTTCGCAAAGCCACAGGACGCAACAGAGCAGTGTCGACCTGCCAAGGCGCCAAAGGACAAAGAAAGCATTGCAAGCACCACAAGAATACCGCCGAATATAGCAGCGCAGCCTGTGGGATTTAAGCTGTCAAGCAAAAGAAACTTCAGCTTAACATTATTAAAATTACGCTGAATTACAAGAATGAGGTCAGATGCCACAAAGGGAATAATACATTCCATAATAACCTCAAAGGACACAAAAATAATAGATAGAACAGAGTTTTTCTTGTACTCAACAACGCTTTTTGAAAGAAGTTTTAATTTCTTAAGCATTTTTGCTCCTTTCATAATAATGAATTTCACATCTAATATTCTACCACCTT